>NZ_CP102384.1:0-130000 GCF_024628865.1 Sphingopyxis sp. DBS4 | reverse complement strand
TCCGCTTTTGCGTCATCTGCGACAGCGCGCCCATCACCGCCGTGCCCGAATCGCAGGTGACCGGCGATTTGGTCATCACCTCGTCGAGACTGCGGTCGAGCGCTTCGGGGCCATAGGAGGACATGAGTCGTACCAGATCGCGCTCCGAAAATATGCCGACGATCGAATCGCCCTCCACCACGGGCACCGCGCCGATGCGGTGCTGGGCGAGCAGATCGATCACCGCGCGCACCGTATCGCCCGGCCGCGCGGAAATCACCGCGCTCACGCGTCCGTGAAGAATCGCTCCGATCGTCATAGGTGCCGCTCCCTTGTTTTCGTCCGTTGCCGGCAAAGCCTAACATGATTCGCGGCAATGCCGAAACCGGCTTCTGTCCCCTGCCCCTGCCCGGCGCCCCATTGCCGCTTGGCCTTCACGCCCGCTTGGTTCATGGAAGGCCCATGGTCAAACACTCGCCGCTCGACGACCGCTCGACGTCGGATATCGCCTGGGCGCGCTATCGCCGGCTGATGCGCGGCATGGCGCTCGTCTCGTTCGTGGCGGTGATCGTCGCGCTCGCCTGGCTGCGCTATACGCTCGGCGACCAGTTCACCATTCACATGGTCATCGCGACCGCGGCCGGCGTCGGCCTGTCGGTGATGCTCGGCGCCGCGCTGATGGGGCTCGTCTTCCTGTCGAGCGGCAGCGGCCACGACGAGGCGATCGAAGACCCGTTCGCAGACGATCCGGACATGAATCATGACCGATAGGGCCGTCGATTCGCCCCCGCGCGACCCGATTTTGCGCGTCGTCCCCCGCCCCGCCGACATCAACGCCAACGGCCATATCTTCGGCGGCTGGGTGCTGAGCCAGATGGACATCGCCGGCGGCATCGTCGCGGGGCGCGCGGCGCAGGGCGCCGTCGCGACGGTCGCGATCGAGACGATGGAATTCATCGCGCCGATCCTGCTGCGCGACATCATTTCCATTTACGCGCATATCGAACGGCGCGGCCGCACGTCGCTCGCGATTCGACTCGAAGTCGTCGCGACCCGCGACCGCGGCGAGAATGAGGTGAAAGTGACCGAGGGCGTCTTCACCTTCGTCGCGCTCGACGCGAATCACCGCCCGCGGCCGCTGCCGCCCACCTGACGGCTATTTCACGCGAAACGTCTGAACGATCCTGTCGTTCGCCGGAACGCGAACGCGCCACACCCACGAATCGCCGCGCCGCTCCCATCCCTCGGGCTCAGGGTCGATGCGCAGAGGGATCAGCATCTCGACCTCGGCATCGAAGGGCCGCGCGTTCGTCAGCGTGACCTGCCACAGCCGGCGCGCCTTGTCGTCGGGATCGACCTGCACGACGGTCTGCATCTGCACCGCGGGGCTGGCTGCGATGTCGTAATCGACGCGCTCGTCCTTCGCCTTGTCCCCGATCTTCGCCTCGCCAACGAGCAGCCGACGTCCGCCGACCGTCTCGAACACCGTCGCCATGCCCGCGGGCAGCGCGAAACCGAGCCCGTCCGATTCGCGATTCTGCACCCGCAGCCGCATCGTCAGCGGCACGGGACGTCCGCCATAATATTGAGAGAGCGTCCCGGCATAAAGCTGTTCGACCGCGACCTTGTCGCTCGCGAGCAGCGCGACCTGCTTCTGTCCCTTCGCCGACACGTCGACGCGGAACGGGATGCGATAGAATTTGAGGTCGCCGAGATCCTCGGGCGGCGGCGGGGGTGGAGGTGGCGGCGGAGGTGGTGGTGCCGGCGCCGCCACAGGGGCCGCCCGATAGGCAAGGCGGTCAACGCGCTGCGCCGTGACGGTCACCTCCTCATCATAGGCCCGCTCAACCTCGATGATCGGCGGCAGTTCCCACAACGGATGGGTGCTGGTGATGTCCATCGGCCAGCATTTGAGCACCAGCGGACCCGGCGTGCTACGCGGCAGCGGCGGGCTGTACATCTTGTTGAGCCGCCCCGCGATCACGTTCATCTGCGCCTTGGGAAAGCTCGTCACGCCGCCGTTGGCGACGGTGATCCAGCCGGTCAGCCCCAATGTCTTGCCGTCGGCGGCACGGTCGGCGACATAGTTCGCCGCCCAGTCGAACCCCTCGGCCAGATAGAGGAGCTGGACGGTCACCGTCCGCGCCGCCTTGCTTTCGACGAGCACCGACAGCGTCGGTTTCGCCGACAGATCCTTCGGCACGCGGGCGTAGAGCATCCGCTCGGGAAGCCCCGAACAGCCGAGCGCTTCATACCCGCTCGCGGTCTGGACGATCACCCCGCCCGTCGGCCCGGCCTGAATCAGCGCCTCCTGCTCAACGACCTTGCCCGTCGCACGGTTCGTGCGCCGCAACGTCACGCTGCGCTTCAGATAGGCGTCGACCAGCCCGGCGGGGGAGAGCAACCGCTCATCGCGATTCTTTTCGATCACCCCGTCGGGAAGTCCGCTCACGACCGCGGTTTCGGGAAGCAGCCCTTCGGCCACGCCCTCGAAGCGCAGCACCGACACGCCGGCCGGAAGCGTCACCTTGCGCGTCTCGGTAATGAAGGCGAATCCCTGCGGCCATTTGGGATCGATCCCGCCGCCGCCGCGATTCGGCGCGCGATAGACGGTCACCGCGACATCGGCGATCTGCGCCGAGACGACAACCGGCCGCGCGGGCGCCGCGGTCTGGGCGAGCGCCGGCACCGGCGCCAGCAGCGCCGCCGCAACGATCAGCAGGGGCCAGGCCCGCGCCATGCCGCCGCCCTCAATAACGCGTGTCGAAAGTGGCGGTCAGTTCGGCCTTGCCGTTCGCGTTCACCGGCACCTGCCATTCGACGCGGTCGGCCGAGACGCGTTCGCTCTTCAGGCTTTCGTCGGCGATCCGCACGTCGCCATAGAGCCCGTCCTGTGCAACGAGCACGGTCACCGGCTCGGGCCGCGCGTTGCTGACGACATATTTCATCTTCGTCACCCAGCGCGAATCGCCCTTGCGGGTGCGCGAGACGACGGTCGTCTGCACCTTGACGTCGAAGGCGTCGCCGGTGCGGAGCGACATCGCCGAGCCCATCGGCGTGTGGCCGATGCTGTTCTCGCCGATGAATTGCGGATCGCCGCGCGCGTCGCGCATATAAACGCGAATCGTCCCCGCCGGGAGCTGGTCGCCGAGCCCGCCCTGCTTCGAGGTCGAGAAGCGCAGCACGCTCGCGGTGCTGACGGGTTCGGTACTGCTGCCGAGCCAGTTATTGACGAACTCATAGGTCGAGCGTGCGGGCGCCCCCTTCACGTCGAGGAAGCTCACCTGCTTCTGCTGCGCATTGGCGATCGTCGTCCGCTCGGCGAGCGGGTAGAGATAATAGTCGCCGAGCCGCTCGCGATCATTGCTCTCGGTTCCCGCCGAATCCATCGCGCCGCCAAGCTGGCGGAAACCGCCGCCCCCGCCGGGGTTGCCCGCCACAAGCAAGGTGCGCGCATTGGTGAAGGTCGTGCCGGTGCTGTTGGTCAGCGTCACCCAGCCCTGAATGTCCATTGCGCCCTTCGCGGCGTCGAACAGCGCGACATAGTCGGCGGTCCAGCCGAGATTGGGGGTCAGATAGGAGAGGCGCGCCGGAACCGTCCCCGCATCGGCGGCGTCGACCGTGACCGACAGCGTCGGGCGCGCGCGCAGATTGGGCGGCAGGCGGTCGAACACCGCGCGCACTGGCAGGCCGTCGTCGCGCAGCACCTCGATCCGCTCGCCGATCTGGAGCACGATGCCGCCGTTCGCCGCGAGCACCTTCGCGCGCTCGCTCCGTTCGGCGCCGGTCGCGGGATTCGTGCGGACGAGCGTGATCGACTGGCCGACCGCCTTGTCCATCAGCTTGTCGGGGGTGAGCAGGTCGAAATCGAAATTCTGCTCGACGATACCGAGTCCCGGACCCGACAGCGTCACCGTCTCGGGCCGGATGCGCGCCGAAACGTCCGGAAATTCGATGCGGTTGCGGCCGCGCGTGACGCTGAGCTGGCGCTCGTCCTGCACCAGCGACTGGCCGTTATTATATATAGTGACGGCAACATCGCCCTGCGCGTTGCCTGTGGCGGGATCCTGCGCCGCGGCGGGGGGGCGGGCGCCAACGCCAGCGCCAGGAAACAAGGGACTGTTAAAGCGCGCATAAAAAGCTCCCCCGAACGACTGTCCGGGGGAGGCTATGGCATGTGCTGTGTAAAAACCAGCGCAAAATCGCGAGCTTATTCGGCCGCTTCCACCCCGGTATCGCGCGCCGCCAGCGTGCGGCGGGTGCGGCGCGGCTTGGGCGCGGGCGCTTCCGCAGCGGTATCGGCGCTTTCCGCGGCATTCGCTTCGGGGGCAGGTTCGGGACGCCCGATCGCGGGCGGCAGCACCGCGGTGTCGATACCGGCATTGCCCTCCTCGGCATCGGCGGGGCGGGCGCGGCGCGGACCGCGGCGATTGGCGCGCGGCGCGGGGGCCGCCTCTTCGGCCGCAGCTTCGCCGCCATCTTCGGCATCGGGCTGCTGGGCACGGTTTTCGTCGCGGTCGCGGCGGTTGCCGCGTTCGCGCGGCGAACGATTGCCGCGATTATCGTCCTCGTCGCGGCGTTCACCGCCCTGACGTTCGCCACCATTGCGATCACCGCTCTGCCGCTCGCGATTATCGCGACCGCTCTCGGTGCGTTCGGCGGGTACATCGGCCTCGAAGTCGCTGTCGTCATGGCCGTCGAAATCCTCGACGCCGCGAATTTCGCGATGGCGCTCGGGGCTGCGTTCCTGTCCGTTCGCTGCGGCCTTTTCTTCCTGGCGAGCGCGGAAGTCGCTCAGCACGCGGAAATAATGGTCGGCGAACTGGAGATAATATTCGGTCTGGACCCGATCGCCCGAAAGCTGCGCGTCGCGCGCGAGATTGCGGTATTTCTCGATCATCTGGGCCGCGTTGCCGCGCGCGCGGCTGTCGATGCGATTGGCCTGGTCGGCACCACCCCGGCCGCCCGATTGCGAGCGATTATTGTTGCTGCCGTTGTTGTTGCGGCCGCGACGGCGACCGCTCTGTCGGTTGTTCATGTTCAACTGAGACATCCTGATAAGCTAATAAGCTACGCCAACCCCTTTTGGCCGACCGCGCCATTTGCGCGTCGCGCCCGCGCTGTCCGCGCGGTTCTTGCCCTTTACCGCTTGCGCCGGGCCCCACGGCCCCGCACCAGCATCGTAAGTGGGAAACAGACCAGCCGGACCGTCGAGGGAACCGTGCCGGGTCTGTGAGCCCGCCCCTACAGCGCTTTGCGGCGGAAACCAAGCGAATAATTGTGCGGGTCTGTCAGGCGCGGGTCAGCAAAAGCGCCCTGTCGCGGCCGCCCAGATCCTGTCTGCATCGGACGGCAAATCCCGCTGCTTCGGCAAGCTCGGTTACCGATATGCGTTGCCGGTGCCCGATTTCAAGGATCGCCATGCCATCCGTCGTCAGGAGGCGCGGCAGATCGGGGATGATCCGGCGGTAATCGTCGAGCCCGTCGACACCGGCGAACAAGGCTTCGGCCGGCTCGTGATCGGCGACGTCGGGCATCAGCGTTTCGGTCGCGGCAATATAGGGCGGATTGCAGAGAATGAGGTCGAACGGCCCCTCCACCCCCCTGCCCCAATCGCCCGGCAGGAACGACGCGCGGTCGGCGAGGCCAAGCCCTTCGGCATTGTCGCGAGCATAAGCGAGCGCATATTCCGACGCATCGACGCCAAGCCCCGTCGCATCGGAAAACTCGCTGAGCGCCGCGAGCAGCAGCGTGCCGGGCCCGGTTCCGAGATCGAGAATCCGGCGCGGCCAGCCGCCCCTTTCACGGTGGATATCGAGGCAGGCCTCGATCAGCGCCTCGCTGTCGGGACGCGGAATCAGCACGCCGGGACCGACCTCGACGCGAATCGTCCAGAAATCGCGATAGCCGACGATATAGGCGATCGGTTCGTTCGCCATGCGCCGCGCGACGAGGTGAACATAGATGTCGGGCACCCTATGGCGTGCCGGATCGAGCAGGAGCGCCTGCCGCTCGATCCCCAGCGCATGCGCCATCAGCAATTCGGCATCGAGCCTCGGGGTATCGCTGGTTGCCGACAGAAGGCTGGTCGCGGTGCGGAGATTGTCGCCGATACCCCCATCGCGGCTAGCCATCGCCCAGCCCCGCCAGCCGCTGCGCCTGATCCTCGGCGATCAGCGCGTCGATCAGCTCGTCCATCGCTCCTTCCAATATCTCGGGAAGGCGGTGGAGAGTCAGGTTGATGCGGTGATCGGTCACCCGGCCCTGCGGGAAATTATAGGTGCGGATGCGTTCGGAGCGATCGCCCGACCCGACCATCGACTTGCGCGCCGACGCCTCAGCATCGTGCACCCGCGCGCGTTCGAGGTCATACAGCCGCGCCCGCAGCACCTGCATCGCCTTGGCGCGGTTCTTGTGCTGGCTGCGCTGGTCCTGCTGGATCACGACGAGGCCGGTCGGGATATGGGTGATGCGGATCGCCGAATCGGTGGTGTTGACATGCTGGCCGCCCGCGCCCGACGAGCGGTAGATATCGATCTTGAGGTCGCGTTCGTCGATCGCGACATCGACCTCCTCGGCCTCGGGCAGCACCGCGACGGTCGCGGCGCTGGTGTGGATGCGACCGCCGCTTTCGGTGACGGGGACGCGCTGGACGCGATGAACGCCGCTTTCGAACTTCAATTTGGCGAACACGCCCTGCCCCGCGACGCTGGCGACGACTTCCTTGTAACCACCGACCTCGGCCTCGTTCGCCGAGATCAGCTCGACCTTCCAGCCCTGCGCATCGGCATAGCGGCTGTACATGCGGAGCAGGTCGCCCGCGAACAGCGCCGCCTCGTCGCCGCCGGTGCCGGCGCGGATTTCGAGCATCGCGGCGCGCTCGTCGGCGACGTCCTTCGGGAGCAGCTTGATCGCGAGGTCGTGCTCGGCGGCCGGCAGCGCGGCCTCGACTGCGAGGAGTTCCTCGGCCGCCATCGCCTTCATTTCGGGGTCGGCGAGCATCTCGGTGAGCGACACGAGTTCGCCGCGCAACCGCGTCACTTCCCCGGCGGCTTTCGCGACGGGTTCGAGCTCGGCGAACTCCTTCGACGCCGCGACGAAATCCGCGGGCGCCATATCGCCCGTCGCCATCCGCGCCTGCAAAGCGGCGTGGCGCTCGATGATCGCATCGATCTGTTTTTCGGGAATGCTGACCATGTCGCCTCCCCTACTTCGTCATTCCCGCGAAAGCGGGAACCCAGCTGCAACGGCTGCAGAAAAAACAAAGGTCGGAGCTGGGTCCCCGCTTTCGCGGGGATGACGAGGAAGGGAAATGCATCAATCGCGCACCGCACGGACGGTCATTTCGACCTCTTTTGCCCGCTCGCCGTCGCCGCGCACGTTGATATGCGCCGCGCCGTCGCGGGTGCCGACCGAGACCAGTGCGTGCGCCGGAATCTTCGCCGCCTTGTCGAAGCGCTTGCGCGGCGAGCCGGTCGCGACGATCTCGGTGGCAAACCCCGCGGCGCGCAGATCGGCGAGCGTCCGCATCGCGCGCGCAAGCTGGCCGTCGTCCTCGACCGCGATCACCGCGTCGAGCCGGGTGTCGATCACATCGTCGGCCAGCAGCATCGCCAGCCGCTCGATCCCCGCCGCCCAACCGACCGCCGGGGTCGGCGGCCCGCCCAGAGTCTCGATCAACCCGTCGTAACGCCCGCCGCCGAGCACCGTGCCCTGCGCGCCGAGCCGGTCGGTGACGAATTCGAACGCGGTGTGGCGATAATAGTCGAGCCCGCGCACCAGCCGCGCGTTGCGCTCCCACGCGACCCCCGCCGCGTCGAGCCCGGCGGTCACGGCGCCGAAGAAATCCTGCGCCTCGCTCGTCAGATAGGCATCGATGTCGGGGGCGCTGTCGGCAACCGGGCGGTCTTGCGCATCCTTGCTGTCGAGAATGCGGAGCGGATTTTTGTCGAGCCGCGCGAGGCTGTCTTCCGACAGCTCACCACGATGGCCCATGAAATGCTCGACCAGCGCCGCGCGCCACGCCTCGCGGCTGTCCGCATCGCCCAGCGTGTTGAGCGTCAAGGTCACCCCTTCCGCGACGCCCAGCTCCCTTAGAAGCTGGTCGGCGAAGATCAGCAGTTCGGCATCGGCAAGCGGGCTGTCGCTGCCGATGATTTCGGCGTCGAGCTGATGGAACTGGCGATAGCGGCCCTTTTGCGGCCGTTCGTAGCGGAACAGCGGGCCATGCGTCGCCACTTTGAGCGGCGCGAACTGCTGCCAGCCATTGGTGATATAGGCGCGCGCGATCCCCGCGGTAAATTCGGGACGCAGCGTGATCGATTCGCCACCGCGATCCTCGAAGCTATACATTTCCTTCGACACGACGTCGGTCGTTTCGCCCAAAGACCGCGCGAACACCGCGGTCGGCTCGATCACCGGCACCTCGACCCGCTTGAAGCCATAAAGGCGGCGCACCCGGTCGAACGCATCGACGACATGGCCGAAGCGGTCGGCGAAATCGCCGAGCATGTCCTGAGTGCCGCGCACCGGCTGCGGCGTCGGGATTTTGGCGGATTTGTCCTTGCTCATGGCGGCGGCGTCTAGTCGATTTTGCATATTGCGCAAAGCCCCCTCTCCCCTTGCGGGAGAGGGATGCGAAGACTTGGCAGCTTGCTGCCTAGTCGAAGCTGGGTGAGGGGTTGCGAGCCGCTGGCTCGCGCGGTCGCTGAGCGACCGCAACCCCTCATCCAACTGCGCCTAGACGCTTCGCGCCAAGGCTGCGTATCCTTCTCCCGCAAGGGGAGAAGGTTGTAGAAAAGAGCATTTCCCGGCAGAGAGCCATCATGAAAAAGACACGCTTGATCGCAGCCGCTCTGATTGCTTTCGCCCCTGCGCTCCACGCGCAGGACGGCAACAGCCGTCCGCAGCCGGTCGTCCAGCCGCACGTCATCCCGCTGCCCGTCGACAAGCCCTGGTCGGGGACGATGCTGCTCAAGGTCGATGCCACCGATTATATGCGCGGCATCTTCCGCGTCCGGCAGACAATTCCGGTCGCGAAAGCGGGGAAGCTCACCCTGCTCTATCCGCAATGGCTGCCCGGCAAGCACGCGCCGCGCGGCGCGATCGCCGAGATCGCGGGCTTCAAGGCGAGCGCGGACGGCAAGCCGCTCGTCTGGACGCGTCAACCGACCGATGTCTATGCCTTCGACATCGACGTGCCCGCAGGCACCAGGAGCATCGACGTCGCCTTCGACTTCCTGTCGCCAACGCGGACGAGCGAAGGCCGCGTCGTCGTCACCCCGGCGATGATGAACCTGCAATGGGAGCAGGTGAGCCTCTATCCCGCAGGATATTTCACCCGCGACATTCCGGTGCAGCTCGACGTGACGCTGCCCGACGGCTGGACCGGCGCAGCGGCGCTCGACGGGCTCAAAATCTCGGGCAATCGCTACAGCTATGCGCCGACGAGCTACGAGACGCTGGTCGACAGCCCGATGTTCGCGGGCCGCTATTACCGCAAATGGGATCTGGGGCAGAATGTCACGTTGAACGTCGTCGCCGACGAGGCCCAATATCTGGGCGCCAAGCCCGACCAGATCGCGCGCCACGCCGCGATGGTGGCGGAGGCGGTGGCGCTGTTCGGCACCCGCCATTTCGACCGCTACGAATTCCTGCTCGCGCTGACCGACGAGCTCGGCGGCATCGGGCTCGAACATCATCGCAGCAGCGAGAACAGCAGCAGCCCCGATTATTTCACCAAATGGGACGAGGGCGAGACACTGCGCGGCCTGTTGCCGCACGAATTCACCCATAGCTGGAACGGCAAATACCGCCGCCCTGCCAAGCTCTGGACCCCCGATTTCCGTACCCCGATGCAGGGCAATCTCCTCTGGGTCTATGAAGGGCAGACAAGCTTCTGGGACTTGGTCCTCGCGGGCCGCTCGGGGATGCAGTCGAAGGACATGATCCTGTCCGAATGGGCGACCAACGCCGCCTTTTACAGCGTCCAGCGGGGTCGCGACTGGCGGTCGGTCGAGGATACGACGCTCGACCCCGTGATCGCGGGACGCAAGGCGCGCGCCTTCCCCAGCGCGACGCGCACCGAGGATTATTACAACGAAGGCTCGCTGATGTGGCTGGAGGCGGACATGATCATCCGCCAGGCGACGAACGACCGGAAAAGCCTCGACGATTTCGCGAGGAGCTTTTTCGGCGGCAAGACTGGCGACTGGGGCGAGGTCACCTATGACTTCGACGATGTCGTGGCGGCGCTGAACGCCGTCCACCCCTACGACTGGGCGAAATTCCTCCACGAGCATATGCAGCTCCCCGGCCAGCCCGCGCCGGTCGCGGGGATCGAGCGCGCGGGATACCGCCTCGTCTGGCGCGACACGCCGAACGCCTATGATCGCGGCCGCATGGCGCGCGCGAAGACTTACGACCTCACCCATTCGCTCGGCATGGTGATCGACAAGGACGGCGTCGCGGGCAGCATCCTGTGGGACGGCCCCGCCTTCCGCGCCGACATCGTCAATGGCACGAAGATCGTCGCGGTCGACGGCGTCGCCTATGCCAAGGACCGCATGGAGGCCGCGATCCGCGCCGCGACCGACGGCAAGACCCCGGTGAGCCTGCTCGTCGAGCGCGGCGGACGCTATCGCACGGTCGATATCGACTATCATGGCGGACTGCGCTGGCCGCACCTCGAAAAGGCCGGTGCCGGGCCCGACTGGTTCGACCGCCTGCTCGCGTCGAAGCGGGCGCTCTGACGTGAAGATACGCCCTCCCCTGAAGGGGAGGGCAGCGAGACTTGCAAAGTTGCTCCCGTGCGCGGGACCCTTTTCGTGTGTCCCCGCGAAGGCGGGGACCCATCTCCGGCGGTTCCATCTCGCACCGGCCGGAGATGGGCTCCCGCCTTCGCGGGAGCACGCGGCTTTTAGATGATGGGAAGGGCTTAATGGCCTCGACTTTCCGCGCCATCCGGCGCTAAAGGCGCGCGCGATTCCAAAAATACAAAAGGACATCTCCCATGCGCATCGACCTGATCCCTGCGGGCGACAGCCCGCCCGACAGCCTGAACGTGCTGATCGAAGTACCGATCGGCGGCGAGCCGGTGAAATATGAGTTCGACAAGGCGTCGGGCGCGCTGTTCGTCGACCGCTTTCTCCACACTCCGATGCGCTATCCCGCCAATTACGGCTTCATCCCGCACACGCTCGGCGACGACGGCGACCCGCTCGACGCGCTGGTCGTCGCGCGCACCTCGGTGGTCGCGGGCGCGGTGGTCAAGTGCCGCCCGATCGGCGTGCTCAAGATGGAAGACAATGCCGGCGGCGACGAAAAACTGCTCTGCGTCCCCGTCAGCGCGACCTTTCCCTATTACGACAAGGTCAGGACTTACAAGGACATGCCCGAGATCGTGCTCCAGCAGATCGAGCATTTCTTTGCCCACTACAAGGATCTCGAACCCGGCAAATGGGTCAAGCTCGGCGGCTGGGGCGACGTCGACGAGGCGAAGCAGATCATCCTCGACGGGATCGAGCGCGCGAAGGCGCAGGGGGTTTAACCACCCCTCCAGCCGTCATTGCGAGGAACGTAGTGACGAAGCAATCTCCAGCTATCTTTCCGATATGGCGATAGCTGGAGATTGCTTCGCTTTGCTCGCAATGACGAATTTCAGGAACTTGGCGACTCGTCCTGTTCGACCAACCGCACATCCTGCCGCGGATAGGGGATGCGGATCCCTGCGGCCTTGAACCGTTCCCATATCCCCAGGAACACCTCGCCCTGGATATTGCCGAGCCCCGATTCGGGGTCCGATATCCAGTAGCGCAGTTCATGCTCGACCGCGCGTTCGCTGAAGGCGGTGATCCACACCACCGGTTCGGGATCGGCGAGGATGCGCGGATTGGCCTTCGCGACCTCGACGATGATCGCCTGCGCCGCGCGCAGATCGCATTCATAGGCGACGGGAATGCGCATCCGCACTCGCACGTCGCGGCTCGAATAGCTCCAGTTCTCGACCGGCTGGGTCATCAGCAGTTCGTTCGGGATCAGATGCTTCTTGCCGTCGCGGGTGACGACATTGACCGCGCGCACCCCGATCTTCGCGACCCGCCCGACATTGGGCACGCCGCCGGGCAGCGGCCCGCTGCCCATCGACGCGGCGTCGCCGACGACGATCACGTCGCCGGGCTGGATCGAGCGGTCCATCAGCAGGATGATCCCCGCGATCAGATTGCCGACCGTCTTCTGCAGGCCAAAGCCGATCGCGAGCCCCGCCGCACCCGAAAAGACCGCGAGCGTCGTCAGGTCGATGCCGAGCAGGTCGATGCCGAGCAGCAGCGCGAAGGAGAAGAGCGCGATCGCGATCAGCTTCTCGGTGAGCAGCCGCTGCGCCTGGTCGATCTGGGTGTTGCGGCGCAGCAGCCATTTGATCGCGCGCATCACGAGCTTGACCCCGATCCACAGCAGCACCGCGACGATGATCGCCGAGACCAGCCCATAGAGCGACAGGCGGTAGGAGCCGACGTCGAGCCCGATCGCCTGCATCGCCTCGACGACACGGCCGACGCTGTCGCGCAGGCTTTCCCTGGCGCTCATAACGCCGCGAAGCCGCGTTCGAGGTCGGCGATCAGATCGGCGGGATCCTCGAGCCCGATCGACAGGCGGACGAGCGCATCGGGATCGGTCCAGCGCGTCGCGGTGCGGATCGTCTGCGGATCGCCCGGCACGGCGAGGCTTTCATAGCCGCCCCAGCTGAAGCCGATGCCGAAATGCGCGAGCGCGTCGATGAAGCGCGCGCGCGCCGCGTCGTCGGCGCCCTTCAGCGTGAAGCCGAACAGGCCGCTGGTCCCCGAAAAGTCGCGCGACCAGAGGGCGTGGCTCGCATCATCCGGCAGCGCCGGATGCAGCACGCGCCCGACCTCGGCGCGGCCGGCGAGCCAGGTCGCCACCGCAAGCCCGTTCTCGCCGTGCCGCGCCAGCCGCACGTCGAGCGTCCTGAGGCCGCGCAGGATCAGCGCGCAATCGTCGGGCGAGACCGCCTGGCCGAGCTGATAGGTCGCATGGCGCAGCTTCGGCCACACCGCTTTCGTCGCGGTCAGGCTGCCCATCATCGCGTCGCTGTGGCCTCCGACATATTTGGTGAGGCTCATCATCGTCACGTCGACGCCGTGCGCGAGCGCGGGGAAGAGCCAGGGTGTCGCCCAGGTATTGTCGAGCATCGTCAGCACGCCCCGCGCGCGCGCCGCTGCGGTGATCGCGGGAATATCCTGCACTTCGAAGGTCAGGCTGCCCGGCGATTCGAGGAAGATCAGCTTCGTTTCGGGCTCGATCAGATCGGCGATATCGCTGCCGACCAGCGGATCGTAGAAGCTCGTCCGCACCCCCATCCGCGCGAGCATGCCGGTGCAGAAGGCGCGCGTCGGCTCATAGGCGCTGTCGACCATCAGCAGATGGTCGCCCGGCGACAGCAGCGCGAGCAGCCCCGCCGAAATCGCCGCGACGCCCGAGGGATAAAGCAAGCTGCCCTCAGCCCCCGGCTCCATTCCGGTCAAGGCATCGGCGAGCGCCCAGACCGTCGGCGTTCCGCGCCGACCATAATAGAGCTTGTCGTGCGTCGCATGGCCCCGCGCCTTGAGATCGGCGATATTGTCGTAAAGGATCGTCGAGGCGCGCCACAGCGGCGGATTGACGACCCCGCCGCCGAGCCGCGGATCGCCCGTCCATTCGGGCCGCCGCCCGCCCTGCACCAGCTTCGTCGCGGGGCGGAGGCTGTCATCGTCGCTCTTGCTCATTGCGTCTTGTTAGCGCGCCCCTACGCAAAATCCAGTAGCGGCCCGCCGAGACCGAGGATCAGCCCGCCCGCCGAGCAGACCGCCAGCATCAGGGTGATCCCGAGCCGGAAGCGGAAAAGCAGCACGAAGGCGAGGATCGAAAGCAGCACGGCGGCCAGATCGATGCTCGACAGCACGGGCGCCTCGACGCCCCACGCCGTCCGATCGAGCCGGCGGAACAGCACGTGGAGCGCGAACCACAGCGACAGATTGGCGATCACCCCGACGACCGCCGCGGTCACCGCCGCGAGCGCGCCCTTCAGCCCAGCCGCGCGTTCGAGCCGGTCGATCCACGGAGCAAAAGCGAAGATCCACAGGAAACAGGGCGCGAAGGTCACCCACAGGGTCAGCCCGGCGCCGAGCATCGCGGCAACGAGCGGGGTGAAGGGCGCAGCGTCGCGCCACGCGGCGAGGAAGCCGACGAACTGGGTCACCAGGATCAGCGGCCCAGGCGTCGTCTCGGCCAGCCCCAGCCCGTCGGCCATCTCGCCCGGCCGCAGCCAGCCGAAGCCGTTCACCGCTTCCTGCGCCATATAGGCGAGCACCGCATAGGCGCCGCCGAAGGTCACGACCGCGAGTTGCGAGAAGAAGGCACCGATGTCCCACAGCACATGGTGCCGCCCGAGCGTCGCGAGGATCAGGAGCATCGGCGCCGCCCAGATCGCGCCCCACAGCCCGATCGCGCGCAGGCTCTGCCGCCATGCCGAGCCGGCAGGCGGCGCGGAATGGGCCTTGGCCGACGCCAGCTTCAGCCAGTCGGGTCGCCAGCGTGCCGCCGCCCAGCCGATGAGCAGCGCAGCCAGCACAACAAGCGGAAAAGGCAGGGCAAGCAGCGCGATCGCCACGAAGGACAGCAGCGCCACGGCGCGCAGCAGTGGCGTCTTCAGCGCGCGCCCGGCGATGCGGAGCAGCGCCTGCACGACGATTGCCAGCACCGCCGCCTTGATGCCGAGAAACAGCGCCGCGAACCAGTCGAGTCCCGCCGCCATCACATAAAGCAGCGACAGGCCGAACATGACGAGCGCGCCGGGGATGATGAACAGCAACCCCGCCGCAAGGCCGCCGCGAAAGCCGTGCAACCGCCAACCGATCCAGGTTGCAAGTTGCTGCGCCTCGGGACCGGGAAGCAGATGGCAGAAATTGAGCGCGTGAAGAAAGGTCGTTTCGTCGACCCAGCACTGTTCATCGACGAATTCGCGGTGCATCAGCGCGATCTGCCCGGCGGGACCGCCGAAGCTCAGGAGGCCGATGCGGGCATAGGTGCGGACCGCCTCGGCGAAGGTCGGCATTGCAGGTACGGAAGGGTCGGTCATCGTCACGCTTCTCCAGCCGGCCAAAGCCGGGTGAAAAAGCAACGCTTGGGCGAATGCCTGACCGGGGGGTTGCCTCGCCCCGATGCCCGCAGATTAGCTCCGGGCACCGGGGTTGGACAAGCAAGAAAAAGCCGCGCGACCCCAAAGCCGCGCTGCGCGCTCCTTACGCCGCGCCGGTCGCCTTGGGCGTCGCCGGGTCGGCGCCCCATTCGGTCCAGCTTCCGTCATAGACCGCGACATCCTCCTTGCCGAGAAGATGCGCGCCAAAGGCGACGACGGTCGCGGTCATGCCGCTGCCGCAGGTGGTGATCAGCGGCTTGTCGAGATCGACGCCCGCCGCGTCGAACGCGGCCTTGAGGTCATCGCCGCGCTTCCACGTACCGTCGCTATTGAACAGGCTGCTGTGCGGCAGGCTGACCGAACCCGGGATATGGCCGGGCGCCATGCCCGGGCGCGGGTCGCGTTCCTCGCCGGTGAAGCGCGCCGCCGGGCGTGCATCGACGACCTGCTCGCTGCCGCCAGCGATATTTTCGAGCACCTGTTCCTTGGTCCGGACCGCCTTCGCGTCGCGCCACACGGTGAAGTGACGATGGCGCAGCGTCTGCTTGCCCATTTCGAGCGGGCGCCCCTCGGCCTTCCATTTGGCGAGCCCGCCGTCGAGCAGCGCGACGTCGTGGGCGCCGAACAGCTTGAGCAGCCACCAGGCGCGCGCCGCGCTCTTCAGCGGGCTGTCGTCGTATATCACGATGCGGCTGCCGTCGCCGAGCCCGAGCGACTGCATGCGGCTTGCGAATTTCTCGGCGGTCGGCGCCATATTCTCGATGGTGCTGTTGGTGTCGGCCAGTTCGGCCAGGTCCATGAACACCGCGCCGGGGATGTGCCCCGCCTCATATTCCGCGCGCGCATCGCGATCGGTTCCGGTCATGAATTTCGTCGCATCGACCACCCGCAGGTCCGATGCCCCCAGTTCGCGTTCCAGCCAGTCGGTTGAGACCAAGGCGTCCATGTCATGCTCCTGTTGCGACCGCGCGGGAACCTTCTTGCCTGTCCCTCGCCGCGATCAGTCCTGCGTCGCTCTCTTCTTTCCGGGGACGGCAAGCCTATGCCCCGGCGTGCCCTTTTTCAAGCACGGTCGCGGTCTGCCCCAGTCCATGCTGCACTGCAACAGAAAACCTATTGAATGCGCCGGATCGCGGTCGTTCGCGCGCCCGGCCGATTGACGACCAGATTGGGGTGGTCGAGCGGCAGCGGCGCGAGCTTCTCGCTTCCGCTCGCGCCCTGTTCGCGGCCGAGCACGAAACTGCCGGCATTCTGCCCGAAGGCATCGCCCTCGCCGTCCCAATGATAGGTGACGTCGAAGACGAGCACCGGGATCAGCATCGGCTTGCCCCCGATCATCAGCGGCTCGACCGCGGCGCGCGGCAGCATGACCTCGGTCGCGACCTGCTCGCCCGCCCCCGGCGCCAGCGCCATATCGGCGCGCAGCACGCTGCCCCCCGCGCCGTCGAAGAAGCGCGCGAGCACCGGCTCGGTCATCGCCGACCCCTGGTTGAGTGCGATGCGGATCATCAGCCCGGTCGCCGCGACCGGTCCTTCGTTCTTGAGGCCCAGCGTGAAAGCAACGATGAGCTGCTCGCTCGTCATGCGGATGCCGCGAATGTCGAGCGTCATCGCCACCTGCGCGCGCTGTTCGGCCGTCGGGCGCGTCACCAGCGGCGACGGGACGGGTTGGGCCGGTGGCGCCGCGGGCTGCGGGCGCGGAGCGGGCGGCGCCACGGGCGCGGCGCGGCGCGGCGCGGGAACGGGATCAACGGCACGCGGCATAGGCTGCGGCGGTTCGGACTCGCCAGGCGCATCGCCTGCCAATGCCGGACGGCGGCGCCAATACCAGATGCCCGCGCCGACCGCGACGAGCCCGGCAAGCAGCCACGCCCACAGCGGCGGATTGCCGTCACCGCCAGTCGCCGGAGCCGCGCCATCGCTAGGCGACGCCTCCGGCACCGGCGCGGTCGGATCGACCGAGAAGCCGGGCGTGGCGGGCGACGGCGCTTCGACGGCCGGTGTCGCCGAATCGGGAGCCGCCGCCACGGGCGCGGTGGGCTCGGGCGCGCTGGTCGCGGGCTCGGGTGCGGCGCGCGGCGCGCTCGTGGCCGCAGGCGGCGTATCGCGGCGTGCGGTGGGCGCAGATGGAGCGGGCGTCGGCGCCGGCCGGGTCGGAACTACCGTTGGTGTCGTGGTGCGCGGCGCGGGAGCAGGCGTCGGCGCCGGAGTCGGCGGGCCGCGCCGTTCCCCCGGAGCGAGCGGCGGCAGGCCGTTGTCGGACGGTCCCTGCACGCCCGATGTCCGCCCGTCGTCGGCAGGCGGCAGGCGGAAGGTCGAGGTGGGTGCGGGCGTCGGCGAAGGCGCGGGGCTCGGCTGCTCGGTCTGCGCGGCCGCGGGCGGAAGCCCGCCCGCCACCAGCGAAGCCGCCAGCGCCGCCAGCGACAAGCGCGCCGCTCTTTCCCCTCGCCCGAGTTTTCGCACCGTCATTTTCCGAATCCGCAATCCCGTACTGGCCATTCCGCTGCGCCGCTGAATCGGCGCTGAACCCCGGTCCCCCGTCGTTCGCCGGTGATCCGGGATGACTTCGGGATGACAGGGGCCGCGCTGCGCACTAGACGGTTTCCATGTCCGATTCCAGCCATCCCCCGCTCGCGCCGAAACATCTCGGCCAATCCAGCGAACTGCCTGCCTCGCCCGAGGCGGCGGCGCTCGACTATGTCCCCAATCCGCGCCCCGGCGATCTCTATCTCGTCCGCTTCGCCGCGCCCGAATTCACCTCGCTCTGCCCGGTGACCGGCCAGCCCGATTTCGCGCATCTCGTCATCGACTATGCGCCGGGCGAAACGATCGTCGAGTCGAAGAGCCTCAAGCTGTTCCTAGGCTCGTTCCGCAATCACGCGGGCTTCCACGAGGATTGCACCGTCGGCATCGGCCGCCGCCTGTTCGACGAGATGCGGCCGAAATGGCTGCGCATCGGCGGCTATTGGTATCCGCGCGGCGGCATTCCGATCGACGTCTTCTGGCAATCGGGTGCCCCGCCCGCGGACCTCTGGCTCCCCGATCAGGGCGTCGCCCCCTATCGCGGGCGCGGATAATCGGATTTTTCAACGAAATTCATCGAATTTCATCTTTCCGTCATCAAATATTGACATTAGTGTCAACGCCATGACCGCCGCAGCCCTTCCCCACGACCATGACATCAAGGTCGGTCCCGACGCGATCGACTTCATGGGGCATGTCAACAATGCCCATTATCTGAGCTGGGTGCAGGATGCGGTGCTGGCGCACTGGCGCAAGATCGCGCCGCCCGAGGCGGTCGCGCAGCATCTGTGGGTCGCGCTGAAGCACGAGATCACCTATCGCCGCCCCGCCTTCCTCGACGATCAGGTCATTGCGACCGTCATCCTCGAAAAGGTGCAGGGCGCGCGCGCCTTCTACGAAACGATCATCAAGCGCGGCGAGGACGTGCTCGCCGAGGTCAAGTCGAGCTGGTGCTGCATCGACGCCGAAACGCTGCGCCCCGCACGGCTGGCCAGCGACGTGATCGCGCGCTTCTTTCCGGGCGAGAAGGTCTAGGATTTAGGCTTCGGCCCGTTAGCTTTGGGATGGAGAGCGGCCGTAACCTCCTCTCCCCTTGAGGGAGAGGATAGCGCAGCTTGCTCCCCTGGGAGCTAGCGAAGCTTGGAGAGGGGGGCGACGCCAGCGGACGCAAAACCCCCTCTCAACTTCGGCTAGGCAGCAAGCTGCCAAGCCTTCGTATCTCTCCCTCAAGGGGAGAGAGTATGATCCTTACATATGCCCGCTTCCGGTCGCTAGCGGCCCTACGCCGCCTCGAACCGGATCGGCAACCGCTTGAGCCCGCCGACGAACACCGATTCGACCCGCGCCGGTTCGCCCGCGAGTTCGAGGCTCTTCAGACGCGGCAGCAATTCCTCCATCAATATCCGCATCTCCATCCGCGCGAGATGCTGGCCGAGACACACATGCGCGCCGAAGCCGAAGGCGATCTGCTGGTTCTTCGCGCGGTCGGGATCGAAGCCGAAGGGGTCATCGAAGATCGCTTCGTCGCGGTTCGCCGAGACATAGTTCAGCATCAGCCAGTCGCCCTCGCGGATCGTCTGCCCGCCGATCTCGACATCGGCCTTCGCGCTGCGCATGAAATGCTGGACCGGGGTCGTCCAGCGGATCGCCTCCTCGATCAGCCCCGCTTTCTCGGCCCTCGCGTCCTGGAAGCGCGCGAACAGCGCCGGATTCTTCGCCAGTTCCATGATCGCGCCCGCGGTCGAGGCGCTCGTCGTGTCGTGCCCGGCGGTCGCGACGATCATGTAATAGCCCGCCAGCTCACGGTCGGGGATCCGGCCGCCGTCGATCGTCGCATTGGCGATTACCGTCGCAATGTCCTCGCGCGGATTGGCGCGGCGGTCGGCGGTGAGCTCGCGGAAATAATTTTCGAAATCGGCAATGACATAATGGAGCATCGCGATCGCCTGCTCGGCGCTCGTTATTTCGACCTTGTTGCGGTTGAGTTCGGGGTCGGTCGACCCGAAGAGCTGCTGCGTCAGCATCAGCATCCGCGGCTCATCCTCGGCCGGAACGCCGAGGATATCCATGATCACGCGCAGCGGATAATGCGCCGCGACGTCGCGCGCAAAGTCGCATTCGCCTCCCAGCGACAACATATGCTCGACCGCGGCGCGCGCATGGTGGCGGACGCGCTCTTCGACTATCTTCAGATTCTTGGGCATGAACCAGCTCTGCGTCAGCAAGCGGTATTTCATGTGATCAGGCGCATCCATCTGCACCAGCGAGCGGATCAGGTGGCCGTCGTTCCCCGGCGTCGCGGCGCGCGCCAGCGCCTCGCCCTCGCGATTGGTCAGCACGGTCGGGCGGATGGCGCTGGCGAAACGCTGGGGGTCGCGGCCGATCGCCATGATGTCGGCGTGGCGCGTGACCAGCCAGAAGGGGTCGTGATCGGGGTTCTCGGCGACCGCGAGCGGCGCGTTGGCGCGCGCCCAGGCAAGCTGTTCGTGCAGCGCGTCCCATTCGCCATAAGCGGCGGGGTCGACGACGGCGGCGGATACCTCTCCGGGCAATATAGGTTTTGTCATGCAACCGAAGCTGCCTCAGTTTTCGTCGTCTGTCGAGAGCCATGGACCGCTCGCCGAAAGGGGCCGTTGCGTGGACCCGGGCATCGGCGTAGCCCGGTCCGCATCATAACCGGGGATCGCAGCCATGAAAATTTCGACACGCCTTCTGCTCGTCAGCGCCGTCTCGGCGCTCGGCCTCTCCGCCTGCGCGACGCAGCCGGGGGTCGCGCCGCCCGCGCCACCTGTCGCGCTGATGCCGGCGCCGACCGGCGCGCCGCTCGATGCCAGCGTGCCGAGCCAGCTTCCGCGCATCGCGCGCCCGCTCCATTACGACATCAGCGTCACGCCCGATGCGAAGGCGCTCACCTTCACCGGCGACGCGGCCATCGATCTCGAACTCTATGCGCCCTCGGCGACGATCGTGATGAACGCGCTCGATCTCGATTTCGCGGACGCAACGCTGACCGGCCCTGACGGCAAGCCGATTCCGCTGACCGCCGCGATCGACGCCACGGCGCAGACAGTGACCTTCACCGCCCCCGCGCCGATCGCGCCGGGCACCTATCGCCTCGCGACTCATTATAGCGGCATCATCAATACTCAAGCGAACGGCCTTTTCGCGCTCGATTATCCCGACAAGACGAGCGGCGCCGACACGCGCGGGCTGTTCACCCAGTTCGAGGCGCCCGACGCACGCCGCTTCGTCCCGAGCTTCGACGAACCGAGCTACAAGGCGACCTTCAGCCTGTCGGCGATCGTCCCGGCCGACGACCTCGCGGTGAGCAACATGCCCGTGGTGAACGAAACGCCGGTCGAGGGCGGCCGCAAGAAGGTGACCTTCCGGATTTCGCCGAAAATGTCGTCCTATCTCCTCTTCTTCGCGACCGGCCCGTTCGAGCGGCTCGCCAGGAAAAGCGAAAGCGGTGCCGAGGTCGGCATCGTCTCGCCCAAGGGGTCGGGCGAACAGGCGCGCTTCGCGCTCGACAGCCTCGCGCCGCTGCTCACCTATTATGGCGACTATTTCGGCCAACCCTATCCGCTGCCCAAGCTCGACAATGTCGCGGGGCCCGGCCAGTCGCAATTCTTCGGCGCGATGGAGAATTGGGGCGCGATCTTCACCTTCGAGCGCATCCTGCTCGACGATCCAAAGATCACCAGCGAAGCGACGCGGCAGGACATCTATGCCGTTCAGGCGCACGAGGTCGCGCACCAATGGTTCGGCGATCTCGTCACCATGGCGTGGTGGGACGATCTGTGGCTCAACGAAGGCTTCGCGAGCTGGATGGAAACCAAGGCAAGCGACCATTTCCACCCCGACTGGCAGCCCTTGCTCGGCCGCGTCGGCGGGCGCGAGGCTGCGATGAGTCTCGATGCTTTTGCAACGACGCACCCGATCGTCCAGACCATTCGCACCGTCGAGGATAGCAATCAGGCGTTCGACGCGATCACCTATCAGAAGGGCGAAGCGGTGATCACGATGCTCGAGGCCTATGCCGGGGCCGACAAGTGGCGCGACGGGCTGCGCGCCTATATGGCGCAGCATAAATATGGCAACACGCGCACCGACGATCTGTGGAACGCGGTCGAGGCGGCGGGCGCGACGGGGCTGACCGCGATCGCCCACGATTTCACGGGCCAGCCGGGCATCCCGCTGCTGCGCGTCGGCGCCATCGCCTGCGCGGGCGGAACCACGACCGTCCAGGTCACGCAAAGCGAATTTTCGCGCGACCGCAAGGACAGCATCGATGCCGAGGGGCGCCGCTGGCAGGTGCCGGTGCTGGCGCGCGCCGGTGACGGCGCGGTGGCGCGGCAGGTGATCACGGGCGGCGCGGGGACGCTGACCCTGCCCGGCTGCGGGCCGGTGCTAATCAACGCGGGACAGGCGGGCTATTATCGCACCCTCTATTCGCCCGCCGCGCTCGCCGCGCTGCGCGGCCGCTTCGCCAGCCTCGCGCCGATCGACCAGCTCGGGCTGCTCGGCGACAATTTCGCGCTCGCTTATGCGGGCTATCAGCCGATGGGCGCGGCGCTCGACCTGCTCGCCGCGGCGCCGGAGGCAGCGAACCAGAAGCTGACCGGCGACGTCGCGGGCCGTTATGAAGCGCTCTACGACCTCTTCGACGACCAGCCGGCGGTGCAGAAGCAGATCGCGGCGCGCGGCGCCGCGGCGCTTGCGCCGGCGATGCGACGGCTCGGATTCGACGCGCGGCAGGGCGAACCCGCGCTCGACAGCGTGCTGCGTTCCGATTTGATCGGCGCACTGGGGGCGATCGGCGACGCCACGGTGCTTGCAGAGGCACGCCGTCGCTTCTCCTTGCTCGACCACGATCCAGCGGCGCTCGACGGAGCGCTCAAATCGCGCTGGCTCGGCATCGTCGCGGCCCATGCGGGCGCGGCCGAGTGGGACAAGCTGCGCGCCATGGCGAAGGGTTCGAAATCGGCGGTCGAACGCAGCACTTTCTATACGCTGCTCGGCAACGCCAAGGACACGGCGCTCGCCAGGCGCGCGCTCGACCTCGCGCTGACCGACGAGCCGGGCAAGACGACGAGCGCCGCGATCATCGGCGCGGTCGCCCGGAATCACGCCGAAATGGCGGTCGATTTCGCGCAGGCCAACCAGGCCGCGGTCGACCGGCTGATCGACGCCTCGGCGCGGGCGCGCTTCCTCGCCGGGCTCGCCGCTTCCTCGACCGATCCGGCGATGGTCGCCAAGCTGGAGGCAATCGCGGCACCGCTGCCCGCCGACGTCCGCAAGCCCTATGACAAGACGATCGCGACCCTCAAGGAACGCAGCGTCAGCCGCCCGCGGATCAAGGGCGAGGTCAGCGCCTGGCTGAAGGGGAAATAGGCGGCCGAAACCATCCTGTCTTCGTCATCCCCGCGAAGGCGGGGATCCAGCTTTCCGGCATCGCGTTGAAGCTGGACCCCCGTCTTCGCGGGGGTGACGAGGATGGGTCTGTCGCGCATTATTTGAACAGGCTGCCCAAAATCCCGCGCATGAGCTGGCCGCCGAACTTGCCCGCGACCTGACGGCCAAGGCTCGTCGCCGCCGAGCGCGCCGCCGACTGGATCATTTTGTCGGCCATCGAGGGTTTGGCGGCTTCGCGCGCCGCGGCCTTTTCCTGCTGCAGTCGTACCCGTTCCTCGGCCGCCTTGCGCTTCGCCTCTTCCTTCGCGGCGATCGCCGCCTGCTTGTCGGCCTCGGCCTGCGCTTTCGCCTCGACTGCGGCGGCTTGTGCCTGCTCGGCCTTGGCGGCGAGCAGTTCCTCGGCGCTCTCGCGGTTGACCGGCGTGTCATATTTGTCGGCGACGGGCGAGATCGACTTGATGATCGCGCGCTCCTTGACGTCGAGCGGACCGGCGCGCGAGCAGGGCGGCTTGATCAGCGTGCGTTCGACCGGCGACGGCGCGCCGTCGGCCATCAGCAGCGAGACAAGCGCTTCGCCGACCTTGAGCTCGGTGATTTCGCGCGCGACATCGACCTTGGGATTGGGACGGAAGGTGTCGGCGGCGGCCTTCACCGCCTTCTGGTCGCGCGGGGTGAAGGCGCGGAGCGCGTGCTGGACGCGGTTGCCGAGCTGGCCCGCGACCGCCTCGGGCACGTCGATCGGGTTCTGGGTCACGAAATAGACGCCGACGCCCTTCGAGCGGATCAGGCGCACGACCTGCTCGATCTTGTCGGTCAGCGCGGGCGGCGCGTCGTCAAAGAGCAGATGCGCCTCGTCGAAGAAGAAGACGAGCTTCGGCTTATCGGGATCGCCGACCTCGGGAAGCGCCTCGAACATCTCGCTCAAGAGCCAGAGTAGGAAGGTCGCATAGAGCTTGGGGCTCGCCATCAGCTTGTCGGCGGCGAGGATGTTGACATAGCCGCGGCCATTGTCGTCGAGACGGATCATGTCCTGGATGTCGAGCGCGGGTTCGCCGAAGAAATGGTCGCCGCCCTGCGTTTCGAGCGTCAAGAGCTGGCGCTGGATCGTCCCCACCGTGGCCTTCGACACATTGCCATATTTGGTCGTCAGCTCGTCGGCATTCTCGGCACACCAGGCGAGCATCGCCTGCAGGTCGCCGAGGTCGAGGAGCAACAGATTCTGCTCGTCGGCGACGCGGAACGCGATCGCGAGCACGCCTTCCTGCACTTCGTTGAGCCCCATCAGTCGCGCGAGCAGCAGCGGCCCCATTTCGGAGATGGTGGTGCGGATCGGATGCCCCTGTTCGCCGAACAGATCCCAGAAGATCACCGGATTGTCGTGATAGGCCCAGCCGGTATCGCCGATTTCCGCCGCGCGCTTGGCAAAGGCCTCGTGCGTCTTCGCGGTCGCGCTGCCCGCCATCGCCATGCCCGACAGGTCGCCCTTCACGTCGGCGACGAACACCGGGACGCCGACCGCCGAAAAGCCCTCGGCCAGCCCTTGCAGCGTCACCGTCTTTCCGGTGCCGGTCGCGCCGGCGATCAGCCCGTGGCGGTTCGCGCGCTTCAGCACCAGCGATTGGCGCGGCCCGTCGGGCGCCCCTCCACCGCCAAGTCCGATGTAGATTTCGGTCGCTTCGCTGCCGTCGCTCACTATGCATTCCTCCACTCTGGGCACCTTGCCGAAGGTCTAGAACGACGCGCGGCGTCGGGCAATCGGCAAAGCCGCGGGCGGCGGCAGCACGCGGTGAAGATCGGACCGAGAATGGCGGAAAACTGCGCAACTTCATTCGCAATTCGCGGGGATACGGTATCAGCAGCAGGGAATGACTAGTTTCGACCGAAGGCGGAGCTATCCTTCATCGTCATCCCGGACTTGATCCGGGATCCATTCATCCAGTGCTGAGAGAATGGATCCCGGATCAAGTCCGGGATGACGAGATTCTGAAAGAGATCGGAAAACGACGCCTGGCATCTCATAACGTCGTCATTCCCGCGCAAGCGGGAACCCAGTGTGGGGTCAACCGAGGCACGCCCTGGGTTCCCGCTTGCGCGGGAATGACGAAGAGAGGGGGGGAATATCCGCCCCCACCCAACGTCCCTCACCCCATGATGAAGGCGTTGAGCTTGTTGCCGTCGGGGTCGCGGAAATAACCGGCATAGAAGCCTTCGCCGCGCGGCCCCGGAGGACCTTCGCAGGTGCCGCCGTTGGCGAGCGCAATGTCGTAGAGGCGGTGGACCTGCTCCTTGTCCTTCGCCTCGAGCGCGACCATCACGCCGTTGCCCACGGTCGCCGCCTGGCCGTCGAACGGGCGGGTGAGGCCGATGCCGGCGCCGCCGCCTTCCTTGCCCCAGGCGATGAAGCCGTCATAGTCCATCATCCGCGGCACGCCCAGTTCGCCGGCGATCGCGTCATAGAAGACCGCCGCCCTGGCGAGGTCGTTGGTGCCCAGCGTCACATATCCGATCATCGTCTCTCTCCCGACTCGTCATGATGTGAACATAATAGGAACATTTAACCTGCCAAGCAAAGAAAAAGAGCGCCGGACCCGAGGGTCACGGCGCTCTTTTTGCCTGTCGCGCGACGTGCGGAAAATCAGCCGCCCTTGATGCGGATCGCGATGAAGGCCGAGGGGCCGCCACGGCGCAGGATTTCGAGCAGCACCGCGTCGCGGCCCGCCTTCTTCGCATCGGCGATGACCTTGGCGAGCGCGTCGCTGGTCGTCACCGACGCGCGGTTGGCGCTGACGATCACGTCGCCGCGGCGCAGGCCCTTGCGACCGGCGTCGCTGCTCGACGAGGCGGCGGCGATCACAAGGCCCTTGGTGCCCGTATCGACCCCGATCGCGCGGGCGATGTCAGGGGTCAGCGGCTGCACGGCAAGGCCGAGTTCGTTCTGGATCGCGGTGTCGGCGCTGCCCTTCGGATCGTCGGGCATCGCCTGCTCGTCCTCGGGGTCGAAGGTCGTGCCCGCGAGCTGTTCCTCGGGCGGGCGCGTGCCGACGACCGCATTGAGGGTCAGCGTCTTGCCGTCGCGTACCACCTCGATCGGGATGCGCGTGCCGGGCTTGGTGTTGGCGACGATGTAGGACAGGCTCTGCGACGGGGTCACGTCCTTGCCGTTGACCTTGGTCACGACGTCGCCGCGCTTGATGCCGGCCTTCGCCGCCGCGCCGTCGTCCTCGACGCGCTGGACGAATTCGCCGCGGTCCTTGGGCAGGCCGAGCGCCGAGGCCAGATCTTCGCCGATCGGTGCGATGCCGATGCCGAGATAGCCGCGCTCGATCTTCTCGCCCGACCTCAGCGCGTTGATCACCGGGATCGCCGCTTCGGCGGGGATCGCGAAATTGACGCCGATGTTCGCGCCGACGGGCGAGATCAGCATATTGTTGATGCCGACGACATTGCCCTTGAGGTCGAACAGCGGCCCGCCCGAATTGCCGCGATTGATCGCGGTGTCGGTCTGGATATAGCGATCATAGGCGCCGCCGCCGCCGAGGTTGCGCTGCACCGCCGAGATGATGCCCGCGGTCACCGTCGAGCCGAGGCCGAGCGGGTTTCCGATCGCGACCACCCAGTCGCCGACGCGCGCCTTGGCGCTGTCGCCGAACTTGACGAAGGGCAGCCCCGTCGCGTCGATCTTGAGCAGAGCGAGGTCGGATGCGACGTCGCGGCCGACGATGCGCGCCTTATATTCCTTGCCGTTGGTCAGCGTTACCGCGACCTGATTCACCGCGTCGCCGCGCGGGCCGCCGGTGACGACATGGTTGTTGGTGACGATATAGCCGTCGTCGGAGATCAGGAAGCCCGAGCCACCGCCCTGCTGCTCTTGCGTCACCGGCTCGCGCGTTCCCGCGAACGGATCGAGCCGGACGCCGAGCGTCACCTCCTGCTTGGTCGAGATGTTGACCACCGCGGGCTGAAGCTGTTCGACGAGGTCGGCGAAGCTTTCGGGCGCGCCGGCGCGCGGCACCGCCTTTGCGATCTCGCTGCTCTCGTTCTGCGCAACCTGCGCGATCACCGGCGACTGGGTGACGAGCGCCAGCGCCGTGCCGCCCATCAGCAGGGCCGAAGTGATGCCATAAACATAACGCACGATCGCAAATCCTCTTCTGTTCGCGAAAAAACTCTGGCCCCGGCGCGACGCTATCTGCTCGGCGCCGGCTGAACCTCATTTGAACATGAACGGGACTTGCAGGTTCCGTTCACGTGCCGAACTTTCGTCAGCCTCCCTTGAAATGCCGCAGATATTCATTGTCGGGCGACAGGATCACCGATGTCGTGCCCTGGTTGTTTTCACCCAGGAAGGTCTGCCGATAGCTCTGCATCGCACGGTAGAAATCATAGAATTCGGGATCCTTGCCGAAGCTCGCGGCATAGATGCGCGCCGCTTCGCCGTCGGCGTTGCCGCGGATGATCTGCGCTTCCTTCTGCCCCTCGGCGCGGATCGTGATCGCTTCCTGCTCGCGCGCGGTGCGCATGCGGTTATAGGCCGCCTCGAGCGTCGCGCCTTCGGGCAGGTCGGCGCGTTTGATCCGGACGTCGATGATTTCGGCGCCATATTTATTGGCCTCGCGGTTGAGCGCGATCTGGATATTGTCCATCACCTGCCCGCGTTCGGGCGACAGCAGGGTTGCGAAGGTGCGCTTGCCGAGCTCGTTGCGCAGCGACGAGCCGAGGATCGTCGCGAGCTGCTGCTGCAGCCGCTCCTCGGTGCGGATCGCGGTGTACATGCGCACCGGATTGGTGATGCGAAAGCGCGCGAAGGCGTCGACCTGCAGCCGCTGCTGGTCGGTCGACAGCACCTGCTGCCGCTCCATGTTGATGCCGAGGATGCGCTTGTCGATATATTGGATGCCGTCGGTGAAGGGCACGCGCAGGACGAGCCCGGCGCCCGAATGGCCGAAGCTTTCCTTCGGTTTATAGCGGTTCACCGTGCGCTCGATCTCGCCGAAGCGCAGGATCAGCGCCTGCTTGTCCTCGGGAACGATCGCCAGCGTCTGCGACAGGATGACGAGCAGCGCGACGGTGCCGACGAGCAGGCGCAGCGGATGGCGGAACAGGCCCTCGAACATCATTGGCCTCCCTTCGCGGTGGCTTCGGGGGCCGTATTCGCCCGTCGCTGGATTTCGTTCAGCGGCAGATAGGGGGTCACCCCGCGCGCCTCAACGATCGTCTTGTCGATGTTCGACAACACGCTCTCCATCGTTTCATAATAGAGCCGCTTGCGGGTCACGCCCGGCGCGAGCTTATACTGTTCGTAGATCTTGTCGAACGCGGCGGTATCGCCCCGCGCGCGTTCCAGAATCTGTTGCTCATAGGCGCGCGCGAGGTTGATGTCCGATTCGCGCTTCTGGCGCGCGGCGGTCACTTCCTTGAACGCTTCGTCGACCTGGCTCGGCGGATCGGCCTGGCGGATCGCGATGCCCTGGATCGTGATCCCGGCGCGATACTGGTCGAGCAGATCCTGCATCCGCTGCTGCACCTGTCGCTCGATCTCGACGCGGCCGGGACCGATCGCCTGGACGAGGTCGAAATTGGCCACCGTCGCGCGCATCGCGCTTTCGGCGACCTCGCGAAGCGTTCCGTCGGGGTCGGCAAGCTGGAAGATATAGAGTTCGGGATCGCGGATCGACCAGCGGACCTCATAGGCGAGGTCGACGATGCTCTGGTCGCGCGTCAGCACGAAATTCTCGTCGGTCGCATTGGGCGAGCCGATCTGCATCGTGCGGATAGCGCGGACATCCTCCAGGCGGATGCGTTCGATCGGCGCCGGCCAGGTGAATTTGACCCCCGGCCCGACGGTGCGCGAATAGCTGCCGAGGCGGGTGACGACGCCTTCCTTTTCGGGCGGCACGATGTGGAAGGAGGAAAAGACGAACCAGACCACGACGAGCGCGCCGATGCCCCATTTCCAGACCTTCGCCGAATCGCCGAAGTTGAGGCCGTCCCCGCCGCCCGAGCCGCCGCCCCCGAAGCTGCCGCGCCCCTTGCGCAGCAATTCGTCGAGCGCCGAGGGGCCGCGCGGCTTGCGGCCGCGTGCCGGGTCGGCGGGATCGGGCGTTACCCACGGATTGCGCGGGCCGTTGCGGTCGCCGCCGTCATCCTTGCCGCCGTCCTTCCCGCCCTTGGGGCCGTTGCCCCACGGGCTGTTCGCCATCTGGCTGATCTGATGGAAAAATCGCCGCATTCCCATCGGGAAGCGGCCTGCCATCCTGCCGTCACTTTCGTTGCTCATGCCTGCTTTTATAGGGAGGACCAGCGCGATTAACAGGGGGGCAAGAGAAAATGGCTGGCTTTCACCCGCGCCGCGCCTATCTGCGCAGGGTATGACCGACACCGCACCGCTTGCCAGCATCGCGACCGACCTCAGCGGCGGGCGCACCTCGGGCCTCCGCTTTCTCGACGATCAGGGCACGCTCGCGATCGTGCTCGACGTCACCGGCCTCGCCGAGGCAGAGCGGAAGCCGCTGGAGGACAAGCTCCGCGCCGGATTGCTCGCCCGGCCCGGCGTGAGCTCGGTGCGCGTTGCGATGACCGCCGAGCGCAAGGGGCTGACGCTGATCGCGGTCGGCAGCGGCAAGGGCGGGGTCGGCAAATCGACGCTCGCCGCCAACCTCGCGGTCGCGCTCCAGCGGCGCGGGGTGAAGGTCGGGATCGTCGACGCCGACATCTATGGCCCCTCGCAGCCGCGGCTGATGGACAGCGAGGGGGTGAAACCCGAAGCGCGCGGATCGAAGCTCGTCCCCGTTCCCAACGCCTATGGCGTGCCGATGCTGTCGACCGGGCAGATCGCCGCGCCCGGACAGGCGATCGCGTGGCGCGGGCCGATGGCGGGCAAGGCGCTTGAACAGCTCGTCGATGCGAGTTGGGGCGACGTCGATACGCTGATCGTCGACCTGCCGCCGGGCACCGGCGACGTTCAGCTCACGATGATCCAGAAACACAAGCCTGCGGGCGCGGTCATCGTCTCGACCCCGCAGGACCTCGCGCTGATGGACGCGACGCGCGCGATCAGCTTTTTCGAGCAAGCCGACGTGCCGTTGATCGGGCTGGTCGAGAATATGGCAGGCTATGCCTGCCCGCATTGCGGCGAGGTCAGCGACCCGTTCGGGAGCGGCGGCGCCGAGGCGGCGGCGAAGACGATGGGGCTCGATTTTCTGGGCCGCGTGCCGCTGTCGATGGGACTGCGCCTCGCGAGCGACGGCGGCGTGCCCCCGGCGGCGGGAACCGACCCGCTCGGCGAGCCGTTCCACGCGATAGCGGCGAAGATCGCCGACTGGCTCGCGGCAAGAAAGGGCACATGATGGCGATCAACGACGAGGGTGAAATCCGCGACCTGCTGGGGCAACCGCGCCGCATTGCCGTCGTCGGCGCCTCGCCCAACCCCGCGCGCGCCTCGAACGAGGTGCTCGCCTTCCTGATCCGGCAGGGGCACGACGTGATCGCGGTGAACCCCGGCCATGCCGGCAAGATGATCCACGGCGCGCCCGTCGTCGCGACCCTCGCCGATGTCGAGCCGCCCGCCGAGATCGTCGACATCTTCCGCAACAGCGCCGACGCGGGCGCGGCGGTCGACGAGGCGATCGTCCATGGCGCAAAGGCGGTGTGGATGCAGATCGGGGTGATCGACGAAGCCGCGGCGCAGCGCGCCGAGACGGCGGGGCTGACCGTGGTGATGAACCGCTGCCCGAAGGTCGAGATCCCACGGCTGGGACTGCTGCGGTAAAGCGGCGTATACAAGCCCATCCCTTTTCCCGTTCGTGTCGAGCGAAGTCGAGACACCCCTCGAAGCAGCGCGACACAGATGGGTGTCTCGACTTCGCTCGACACGAACGGAATTGAGGTGATGCCGATTTAACCGGAAAGCCTTTGCCTCGCTCAACCGCGCCGACTATCAGCGTCGGCAATGACGGGCATCAGGGACAAGGTGGGGCAAAGCGGCACGCGGCTGCCGCATGTCAGTCGCCGCCAGCTTCTCGTCGGCGCGACCGCCGCGGGCGGGCTGGCGCTCGCCTGGACCTTCTGGCCGCGCGACTATGAACCCAATCTCACCACCGCGCGCGGCGAGCATGTCTTCAACGCTTTCCTCAAGATCGGCGAGGACGGCCATATCGCCATGGTCGTCCCGCAATGCGAGATGGGCCAGGGCGTCACCACGCTGCTGCCGCAGATCATGGCCGACGAGCTCGGCGCCGACTGGCGGACGATCGCGGTCGAGACCGCGCCGATCAACCCGCTCTACACCAACACGCTGGTCGTTGACGAGGACAGCGCGGTCTTCACCCCGCGCCGCCTCGTCCCCGATTTCATATCCGACGTGCGTGGCTGGGCGCGGCGCGAATGGGCGGTGCGCCACGCGGTGATGCTGACCGCGAACAGCTCGTCGGTGCGGATGTTCGAAGGGCCGTGCCGCGACGCTGCGGCGCAGGCGCGCGCGCTGCTGATGATGGCGGCCGCGCGGCGCTGGGACGCCGACTGGCAGCAATGCGATACCGAGGGCGGCTTCGTCACCTTCGGCAAGAAGAAGCTGCGGTTCGGCGACGTCGCCGCCGCCGCCGCGCTGCTCGAACCGCCCGCCGAGCCCGTCTATCGCGCCGCGAGCGTCGACCCGCTCTACGGCAAGGAACTGACGCGGCTCGACCTGCCGTCGAAGGTCGACGGGTCGGCCAATTATGCCGGCGACATCCGCCTGCCCGACATGGTCTTCGCTGCGATCCGGCAGGGGCCGCTCGGCGCGACGCGGCTGAAGAGCATCGACCGCAAGGCGGGGATGAAGTCGCCCGGCCTGCTCCACATCGTCGAGCACGACCGCTGGTTCGCGGCGGTGGCGCGCAACTGGTGGGCGGCGAACCGCGCGCTCGACCATTTCGCGCCGGTGTTCGAGACCGCCGGAACCCCCATTTCTTCGGATCGCATCGACAAGGTGCTAGCGGCCGCGCTCAAGGCCGACGGCTATCGCGTCGCAAAGACCGGCGACGTCGCCGAGGCGATGGAAGGGCGGACGAAGATCTCGGCGCATTACGCCGTCGCCCCCGCGCTCCACGCCCCGATCGAGACGCGCACCGCGACCGCCGCGCCCGATCGCGGGCGGCTGCGCGTCTGGGTCGCGACGCAGGCACCCGCCCAATGCCGCGACGCGATTGCGCAAGCGACCGGCCTGTCGCCGTCCGACGTCACTCTCTTTCCGATGATGGCGGGGGGCTCGTTCGACGCCTGCCTCGATCACAGCGTTGCCGTGCAGGCGGCAATCATCGCGATGCAGATCAAGAGGCCCGTCCAGCTGGCCTGGTCGCGCGCCGAGGAGATCATGCGCGACATCCCGCGCGCACCGGCGCGCGCGAAGATGATCGCGACACTGAATGCGGCGGGTGGTATCGACGCGCTCGTCGCGCGCATCGCGGTGCCGCCGACCAATCACGAGGTTCGCGCCCGTCTGTTCGACAATATCCCCGCCGACGTCGCCCAGCGCGATGCCGCGGGCGTACCCGACGCCGTCGCGGTCGAAGGGCTGGCAAGCGCCTATGACATTCGGCATTTCGCGGTCGATCATTGTCCGGCCGACATCGGCCTGCCGACCGCACGCTGGCGCGGCAATGCCGACAGCTACACCGCCTTCTTCACCGAATGCTTCATCGACGAGATGGCGGCGCGCGCGGGGTCGGACGCGCTCTCCTATCGCATGGCGATGCTCGGCAAGTCGCCTTTGCTTGCCCGCTGCCTGCTCACCGCGACCAGCCTCGCGGGGTGGGAGGGCGGCCTGTCGGGCACCGCGCAGGGCCTCGCCTGCCATGCGATGCGCGGCAGCCATATCGCGCTGGTCGCGACCGCGCGGCCGAGCGAGCGCGGGCTGCAGGTCGAACAGCTCGTCGCGGTCGTCGATGCCGGGCGGCTGGTGAACCCGGCGATCGCGCGCCAGCAGGTCGAAGGCGGGCTGGTCTTCGGCCTCGCCGCCGCCGTCGGCGCGACGACCGATTATGAGGGCGGCCTCGCGACCGCGCGCAAATTCGGCCAGCTCGGCCTGCCCCGCCTCGCGCAAATCCCCGAGATTTTGATCGAATTCGTCGACAGCGACCGCGATCCCGGCGGGCTCGGCGAAATCGGCGTTCCCGCCGTCGCCCCCGCGATCGCCAATGCGATGTTCGCCGCGACCGGGCATCGCATCCGCCGCCTGCCGCTGTCCGCGCAGCCGCTCTGATGTCCGGCATCGGCGTCCTGCTCGTCAATCTCGGTACGCCCGACGCGCCGACGCCTGTGTCGGTGCGCCGCTATCTCGCCGAGTTCCTGTCCGACCCGCGTGTCGTCGAGATTCCGGCGCTGCTGTGGCAGCCGATCCTGCGCGGCGCCATCCTGCCGACGCGGCCGCGCAAATCGGCCGAGGCCTATGCACAGGTCTGGACCGATGAAGGTTCGCCGCTTGCCGCGATTACCCGCCGCCAGGCGGCAGCCCTGCAAGCCGCGCTCGGCGCGCATGTCCAGGTCGCTTATGCGATGCGCTATGGCGAGCCGGCGATCGGCGCGGCGATCGACGCGCTGATGGCTTCGGGCTGCCGCCGCATCCTGATCGCGCCGCTCTATCCTCAATATTGCGCCGCGACGACCGCCACCGCCGTCGATGCGGTCGCCGCGCATCTCGCGGCGCTCCGCGAACAGCCCGCGCTGCGCTTCCTACCGTCCTATCCCGCCGATCCCGCCTATATCGAAGCACTCGCGGCGTCGGTCGAGGCAGGGCTCGCCGCGCTCGATTTCACTCCCGACACGCTGGTCGCGAGCTTTCACGGCATGCCCGAGCGGACGCGCGCGCTCGGCGACCCCTATTATAACCAGTGTCTCGCGACCGCGCGCCTGCTCGCCGAAGCACTGGGCCGCCCGGTCGAGGTCGCGTTCCAGTCGCGCTTCGGCCGCGCCAAATGGCTGGAACCCGCGACCGACGCGACGCTCGCGCGGCTCGGCCTTGAAGGCCGCAGCGTCGCCATCCTCGCCCCCGGCTTCGCCGCCGACTGCCTCGAAACGCTCGAGGAACTGGCGATTCGCGGCAAGACGGGGTTTGAGGCGGCGGGAGGGCGGCATTTCGCCTATATCCCCTGCCTGAACGACAGCGCGGCGGGGATGGCGATGCTCGAAACGCTCGTCCGCCGCGAACTCGCTGGATGGTGCTAGACCAGAACCCTAAGGGTTCGCGCTTACCTCCTTTTTAACTCCTTGCATTAGACTTGCCGTCTGGCGGTGCCGGGTCTGGCCGGTGCTGCGCTTTGCAAAGGGTGGATCATGAGCGATCTCGATCGGGCGGCATTGATATTGGCCGGCTTAACGGCGGTGTTTCTGTTCCTCCTGTTCGCAGCGTGGCGCGCGCGCCGTCCGCGCCCCGAACCCGCCGCTCCGAGGTTGCCGAAGATCGCGCGCGAACCGGGCGAAAGCCGCTTTTCAGGCTTCGCGCGCAAGAAGGAGCCCGCGGTCGAGCCCGTTGAAATCGCGCCGTCGCGCCTCGCGCGGGTCAGCCGCGCCGCGGTCGAACGGCCGATCGAACCCATGCCGTTCGATGACCCCGATCCGATCGCCGGGCAGTCCACCGAGGCCGAGCCGGAATCGGCGGACGCGGAATCGGCGGATGACATCGCCGATCTGCACCGCCTCCCCGATCTTGCGCCTTCTTCGCAGGCCGAAGACCCGCTTCCCGAAACGCCCGCGATCGACGAAGCGGCGCTCGACGCGCTCGCGGCCGAGGTCGAACGGCAGGCGCATGGCGCCGATCCGGTCCCGGCCGCAACGCGCGGCGTCCGGCTGATGCCGCAGATTCCGCCGCGCGACGCGATCCTGCGCAAAAGCTGGATGGGCGGCCGTCCGCGCCTTCCCGCCATGACTTCCTGGCCGGTGATCGACGGCCGCGAGGGCGACTTCATCGCGCAGATCGCCTGCGCCGACCTGCCGCCGATGGTGTGGGACGGGCTCGGCCCACGCACCGGCTGGCTCGCCTTCTTCACCCATCCCGACAGCGGCGCGGCGACCGCGCTGCATCTGACCGAAGACGGCGCGCCGCGCGATCCGCCCCGCGCCGTGGGCCCCGCCTATTTTCATCCTTATGGAATGGAGGACGCCGACATGGCCGCGCTGGTCGTTCGGGCCTTGCCCGAATGGCCGGTCGACCTGTCCGCCGAAGCCGCCGGGCCGCATGGGCCCGATGCGGCGGCACTGCTCGCGGCGGATTATGATATCGCCGACCCTGCCTTTCACCCGTTCGACTGGCCCTCGATGCTCGCGATGGCCGCGATGCTCGAAAGCCGCATCCTCGCGCTGCCCACCGACGGCGTGCCGCCCGCGGACGCCAACGACGAACTGGCGCAGGCGATCGAGGACGCCGCCGAGGCCAATCGCGACGCCGCCGAGCGCACCGCCGAGATCGTGGCGATCATCCGCGAAAGCGCCGCCGCCGATGCCGGTTTTCTGCCCAGCGACGCGACCGCGGTGATGGCGGCGCTCCACGCGATCCGCTGGACGCAGGTCGCGGCGCATCCCGACCCCGAAAGCGGTGAGGATGCCGTCGAAACGCTCACCCTGCCGCTGACGCGTCGCCGCCCCGACGGCGACCTGTGGGTCGATGCCTATCGCGCGCTGCTGTTCGATCAGGTCCGGCATGCTTATTGCGCGAATCCCGACCGGCTCTCCGCCCCGGCGCGCGGTTTTTTCGAGCCTTTGTGGCAGGCGATGGCGGCGAACGGAATCGGCATGATGGCCGACCGCCCGTCACGCCCCGTCGCGGGCTTCGACGAAGAGCGCGACACGGTGCTCCTCGAACTGCCGCCGACCGGCATGCTCGGCCTTACGCACGCGAATGGCGCCGCGCTGGTCTTTACGATCCGCAAGGCCGATCTGGCCGTGGGTGATTTTTCCCGGATGCGGGTTCTGGGGAACAATTAGGATCGTGCTCCCTTGACGTTCCGGTCAACTTGCGGGGCGCGAATCCGCGTCTTAAGCAAGGAACAGGATCGCTTTTGGGAGAGCATCGAACATGGCACGAATCGCAGTCGTCACGGGTGGCAGTCGCGGGATCGGCGAGGCGATCAGCCTCGCGCTGAAGGAGGCCGGCGTCACCGTCGTCGCCAACTATGCCGGCAATGACGAAAAAGCGCGCGCCTTCACCGAACGCACCGGCATCGCGGCGCGCAAATGGGACGTCGGCGACCATCAGGCGTGCATCGACAATTGCGCGGCGATCGCGGCCGAATTCGGCCCCATCGATATCGTCGTCAACAACGCCGGCATCACCCGCGACGGCACCCTCGCCCGCATGAGCTACGACGACTGGCACGATGTCATGCGCGTCAACCTCGGCGGCTGTTTCAACATGGCGAAGGCAACCTTTGGCGGCATGGTCGAGCGCGGCTGGGGCCGCATCGTCAACATCGGCTCGATCAACGGCCAGGCGGGACAATATGGCCAGGTCAACTACGCCGCCGCCAAATCGGGCATCCACGGCTTCACCAAGGCGCTGGCACAGGAAGGCGCCAAGAAGGGCGTGACGGTCAACGCTATCGCGCCGGGCTATATCGACACCGACATGGTCGCCGCCGTGCCCGCGCCGGTGCTCGAAAAGATCGTCGCGAAGATTCCGGTCGGCCGCCTGGGCCAGGCCGAGGAAATCGCGCGCGGCGTGGCGTTCCTGTGCAGCGAGAATGCGGGTTTCGTCACCGGATCGACGATGAGCATCAACGGCGGGCAGCATATGTATTGACGGCGGCAGGCGCGTAACGAAGGCGTTCGCAAAGCGAACGAATAAGTCGGAGCATGATCGTCTTCCATTGAAACCCGTGTTCCCCCGCGAAGGCGGGGGTCCATCTCCTGCCGGTGCAAGATAGAACCGGCAGGAGATGGGTCCCCGCCTGCCCCGAAGGGGCAGTTTATCCTGAGCGCCGCCGCAGGCGGCGTCGAAGGGCGGGGACACAGTTGTTTTACGCAAGGTCGATCGCACCCAAGGCGCAGCGCCTGTTCGACAGCCTCTCGACTTGGCGCGATGCGAACGGCAGATAAGGGGGATGGATGGCCCTGCCCCTCTCCACCCGCCCGTCAAACGCTCGGTCACCATCGCCGGTCATCCGACCTCGATCAGCCTCGAACCGATGTTCTGGGCCGCGCTCGAAGACGAAGCCCGGCGGCGGGGCTTGCCGGTCAACGCCCTTGTCGCGCGGATCGACGTCGAGCGGATGGACGCCGACGAGCCGCCGAACCTGACCTCGGCGATCCGGCAATGGTTATGGCGAGAACGCGGGGTGCGGGAATGAACCCCGCTGCGGACGACACGGGCTTCGATCCCGCCACTTTGGCCTTTTATACGAAAGAGGCGCCCGACTATGTCGCGAGCGGCCCCGGCGGCGTCAGCCGATGGCTCGCCGCCTTCCTCGACCGGTTGCCGAAGGGTTCACGCATTCTCGAACTGGGATGCGGCAGCGGCCGCGACGCCGAAGCGATGATCGCGGCGGGGCATGATATCGATGCGACCGATGGCACACCCGCTATGGCAGCGCTCGCCAGCGCGCGCCTCGGCTGCCCCGTGCGCGTCATGCGTTTCGACGAACTCGACGTGCGCGACGCTTATGATGCCGTCTGGGCGCATGCCAGCCTGCTACACGTTCCCCGCCTCGCGCTGCCCGGCATATTGAGGCGCGTCTTCGATGCCCTCAAACCGGGCGGCCTCCATTTCGCGACTTACAAGGGCGGCGGGACCGCCGGGCGCGATGCGGCGGGGCGCTATTTCAATTATCCCGACGCCGAAGCTCTCCGCGCGGCCTATGCCGCGGCGGCACCGTGGCAGATCGACGCGATCGAGGATTATATCGGCGGTGGCTATGATGGCCGGCAGGGGCCTTGGCTGGCGATCAGCGCGCGGCGACCAGACCAGTGACCGCCCCCGCGACCGCCCGCCCGAACGCGGCGCCCTTGTCGGGGGCATGGTGCAGGAACAGCGACGGTTCGATCAGTTCGAGTTCGATGATGCGGAGCGCGCCCGCGTCATCGCCGACCATGTCGACGCGCGCATAGACCGGAGCGGCGGGCGCCGCGGCGAGCGCGGCAGCGGCGAGATCGCGGGCGGCGGGGCTCGCATCCCAGTCGCTCTCGCGGCCGCCGAACTGTTCCTGGACGCGAAAGTCGCCCGAAGCGGGGCGCTTCACGATCGCATGGCTGAAGCGGCCGTCGAAGAAGAAGAGCGACATCTCGCCCTCGACCAATATTCCCTGCATCAGCGGCTGGACGAGACGGCGGCGGCCACGTGCATCCGCCGGGATCGCCGCGCCGGGCGCAAGACGGTGGGTGCCATCGGCGCCGCCCGAGATAGCGGGCTTGATCACCACCTCTTCGGCGCCGAGCGCGGCGCGCGCTTCGGCGAGGCCCGCATCGTCCAGCGCCGCGACCTCGACCGTCGGCACCACCGCCACCCCCTTTGCGCCGAGTTCGGCGAGATAGGCCTTGTCGCTGTTCCAGCGCAGCACCGGCACCGGGTTCGCGACCGGCAGTCCTTCGGCCTCCAGCCGGTCAAGCAGGCCGTACCAGGCGGCAACGTCGCGTTGATAGCCCCAGGCGAAGAGCGGCAGGATCAGGTCGAAACCCGCAAGCTCGCCGGGATCGGTCCACGGGCGCTGCTCGACGGCCAGCCCGGCGGCGGTCAGCGCCGCCGCCTTGCGCGCGAAGGCGGGCTGCCATTTCTCATAATAGCCCGGCGCAGGGACGAGGATCGCGACGCGTGGCTGATAGGGCATCGACTCATTGACTTTCTTTCATTCGTCATTGCGAGCGAAGCGAAGCAATCCAGGGCGGTTTACGCCACACTGGATTGCTTCGCTTCGCTCGCAATGACGAGATCGGCTACCGCCCCAGCAAGCCGCGCGCTTGTCCCGCGATGTGCGAGAGCATCGCGCCGTTCGGGTTGGGGATCGTCCGCGCGCGGTCGACCGTGGCGCGGAATTGCGCGACGCGCGGGGCATTGTCCGCGAGCCATTTGGTCACCGCCTTGTCGAGATCGCCCTTCGGCAGCCCGGCGAGGAAGCCGAGGCGCATCTGCTGGAAGTCGCGCGCAAGACTGTTGACGAGCAGGCGTTCCCACGGGTCGGCGGGGCTCATGTGCGCCGCCAGCGTCTGCGCCCAGTCGAGGCCGAGCGCTTCGCCCAGATGAGTGAAGGCGCTGGTCACCGCAACCTCGTCGTCGCCGCGCCGCGCCGCGAGGTCGACGATGCCGATCGCGCCATCGGTCTTGAACAGCCGCACCACCGCCGCGGTCAGCGCCTCGGGCGCACCGGCGTCGAGCAATTGCTGCGCGAGCGCGTCCCATTGATGGCGGACCGAAGTACTGAGCAGCGTATCGACGGTCGCGGTCAGGCGATCGACGCCGGGTTCGAGCCGCGCGACGATCGGCCCCGGCTGCGCCAGCGCCGGGCTGACGCGGAGCAGGTCGGCCATCTGCGAGGTCATCGCCGACGCCGCCTGGCTGAACAGCGACAGACGAATGCTCTCGTCGATCTTCGCACCGTCGAGCTTGCTCCACAGATCTTTCATGTCGAGCAATCGTTCGACCGCGACGAAGGCCGCCGCGACCTCGCCGAGCGAACAGCCCTCCTCCTCGACCAGTTCGAAGGGATGGACGACGCCCATGCGGTTGATCATCCGGTTCGCGAGCTTGGTCGCGATGATCTCGCGCCGCAATTGATGCTCGGCGATCGCGGCTCCGAAATCGCGCTGCATCTCCACCGGGAAAGCCGCGGCGAGGTCGCCGGCAAGCGCCGGATCGTTCGGCAGCTCGCTGTCCTCGATCGCGTCCTGCAGCGCGAGTTTCGCGGTCGACAGCAGCACCGCGAGTTCGGGGCGCGTCAGCCCGCGCCCTTCCTGCGCGCGGCGCAGCAGCTCGTCGTTCGCCGCCAGCCCCTCGACCTTGCGGTCGAGCCGGCCCGATGCCTCGAACGTTTCCATGATCCGCACCAGCGACGGCACCGCCGCCGATCCGCCCTTTTCGGCGATCGACAGCGCAAGCGCCTGCAGCCGGTTGTCCTCGAGCACCAGCGCCGCGACATCGTCGGTCATGCGGACGAGCAGCGCGTCGCGATCGTCCTGCGCCAGGCGGCCCTCGGCCATCTCGCGATTGAGGGCGATCTTGATATTGACCTCATTGTCCGAGCAGTCGACGCCCGCGCTGTTGTCGACGAAGTCGGCGTTGATGCGCCCGCCCTTCGCCGCGAAAGCGATGCGCGCGGCCTGCGTCACGCCAAGGTTCGCGCCTTCGCCGATGACGCGGACGCGCAGATCCTCGGCATCAACGCGCAGCGCGTCGTTGGCGGGGTCGCCGACCTCGGCATTATTCTGGCTCGCCGCCTTCAGATAGGTGCCGATGCCGCCGAACCACAAGAGGTCGACCGGCGCCTTGAGGATCGCCGAGATCAGCGCCGTCGGCTCGATCTCCGCCTGCGACAGGCCGAGCACCGCCTGCACTTCGGGGCTGAGCGGGATGCTCTTCTGACTGCGCGCGAAGACGCCGCCCCCCTTCGAGATCAGCTTCTTGTCATAATCGTCCCAGCTCGACCGCGGCAGCTTGAACAAACGGTCGCGTTCCTTCCAGCTCTTCGCGGCATCGGGATCGGGGTCGAGGAAGATGTGGCGGTGGTCGAACGCCGCGACGAGCTGGATCGACTTCGACAGCAGCATCCCGTTGCCGAAGACGTCGCCCGACATGTCGCCGCAGCCGACGACCTGCACCGGGTCGGCCTGCACGTCGATGCCCATTTCGGCGAAGTGTCGCTGGACCGAAATCCACGCGCCCTTGGCGGTTATGCCCATCGCCTTGTGGTCATAACCGTGCGAGCCGCCGCTCGCGAACGCGTCGCCAAGCCAGAAGTCACGCTCCATCGCCAGCGCGTTGGCGACGTCGGAGAAGGTCGCGGTGCCCTTGTCGGCGGCGACGACGAAATAGGGATCGTCGCCGTCGCGGATCACGACATTCTTCGGATGCACGACCTTGCCGCCGACCAGATTGTCGGTGACCGACAACAGCGAGCGGATGAAGATGCGATAGCATTCGGTGCCCTCGGCGAACCAGGCGTCGCGGTCCTCGGCCGGGCTCGGCAGCGCCTTGGGATAGAAGCCGCCCTTCGCGCCGGTCGGCACGATGACGGCGTTCTTGACGCGCTGCGCCTTCATCAGCCCGAGGATTTCGGTGCGGAAGTCGTCACGGCGGTCGGACCAGCGGAGCCCGCCGCGCGCGACCGGGCCGGCGCGCAGGTGCACGCCCTCCACGCGCGGGCTGTAGACCCAGATCTCGCGCCACGGCAGCGGCTTCGGCAGGCCGGGAACCTGGCTCGAATCGATCTTGAACGCCAGCGCTTCGGCGGCGGCGGGCGCGAAGGCGTTGGTGCGCAGCGTCGCGCCGATCACCGCGTGGAACAGCCGCAGGATGCGGTCGTCGTCGATCGACGCGATATCGGCGAAATCGGCGAGGATTTCGGCACCCAACGCCTCGGCGCGCGCGGCATCCTTCGCCTTGGGATCGTGGAGCGCGCGGAAGCGCTCAACGAGCGCCGCGGTCAGCTTCGGCGCGTGGCGGAGTGCCGCGACCACCGTGTCGAGACCATAGGACGAACCGCCCTGGCGCAGATAGCGGAACCAGGCGCGCAGCCAGACGATCGCCTGCGGATCGGTCTGCGTCACGAGCACGAGCTGGTTGAACGCGTCGTTCTCGGCGTGGCCGTCGAGCACCGCGGCGATCGCCTTTTCGATCGTCTCGACATGCGGCAGCAGCGCGGTCTCGTCGACCGACGCGGGCAGGCGCAGCGAGAAATCGTGGATGAAGGTCGGCTGTTCGGCCGCCTCGTCGTCGGCGCCGCGGACATGCAGTTCGGTCGGGATTTCCTCGAGCACCTCGAAACCGAAATGTTCGAGCGCCGGAACGACGTCGGACAGCGCGAGCGGACCCGCGGCGCTGTAGACCTTGAGCCGCAGGCGATCGTCGCCGTCGAGGCTCTTCTTCGCGAGCCGGACGCTGCGCGGATGCTCGGCGTCAAGGTCGCGCAGCCGCAGGATGTCGCGCGCCGCTTCCTCGGGATTGTAGAGGTTGCGGTAATTGGCGGGAAAGAGCGGCGCGAAGCGCGCGGCGAGCGCCGCGGCACGGCCCGCGTCACCGCGAAGCGCGAGCGCCGCCTCGACCTCGGGCTGCCAGCCGCGCACCATCTGTTCGAGCTGCGTGCCGAGCGCGTCGGCATCGGGCACCACCCCGTCGCCGCGCAGGTCGAGCGTGAAGCGGAGCAGCGCGGCGCCGCCATCCTCCAGCACCATCGTCCAGCCGATCACCCCGGCTTTCGCCTCGCGCACCAGCAGCGATTCGACCGCGAGACGGCGGCCCGTCGACACTTCGTCGCGCGGCAGCCACACGAAAGCGAAGAGGTGACGGCCGAGCGCGCTGCGCACCATCACGATCTTCGGCCGCGGGCGGTCGGTGATCGACATCGAGGTCAGCACCAGTTCCTCAAGCGAGGCGCTGTCGAACGCGATGAGCAGGTCGTGCGGCAGCGCGGTAAGCGCGTGGGCGAGCGCCTTGCCCGCATGGCCGGTCGGATCGAAGCCGAACTTCGTCATCAGCGCGTCGAGCTGCGCGCGCAGCACCGGCACCTTCGCGGGCGGGGTCGATAGCGCGGCGCTGGTCCACAGGCCCGCATGGATCGACAGACGATCGGCCTTCTTGCCCTGATATTCGGGAACGACGACCAGATCGAGCAGCACGCGGCGGTGGACCGCCGACAAGCGGTTCGACTTGAGGAGGAGCGGCGAGGCGCCGCCCCGGTCAAAATAGTCGAAGGCAGCCTTCAGCGCGTTCGGCGAAAGAAGCTGGCCCGGGCTGCTCGTCGAAATGCCGAGCGCGTCGTGGACCGCGCCGTCGCGGGTGCGCCATTCGTGGCCGAGCTGCGTCATCGCTCCGCCCTCGAACCAGCGCAGCAGTTCGGCGGCCTCGCCGTCGGCGCGCATCGCGGCATCGGCGAGCATCGCGGCGCGCATCGCCTTCCAGTCGGCGACCGCGGCGCGCACATCGGCGAGCGAGGCTTCGAGCGCGTCGAGCAAGCGCCTGCGCGCGCGCGCATCGCCGCGCTCGATCTCCATATAGATGACCGATTCGCGGCGACTGCCGGCCTTGCCCGCGTCGGCGCCGGTCAGCCGGCCCTTCGCGTCGCGCTCGACCGAGACGACGGGGTGGAGGATGCGGTGGATCGCCAGCCCCTGCGAGCTCACGATCTGCGAGGTCGAGTCGACAAGGAACGGCATGTCGTCGTTGACGACCACCAGCCGCATTCGGCGGTCGGGGCCATCGCCCGCCATCGGTTCGAGAAGCAGCGACGGCTTGCCCTCGCCGCGCTCGAGCGACGCGCGCGCGGCAAAATCGCCCGCGGTCGCGAGCATCTTGGCATCGAGATCATCGCCCTCGCCCGGCAGCGCGCTGCCCGCAAGCGCGGCCTGATAAGCCTTGGAGATTTGGGGGGCGATCTTAACAGCGGCGGGCGCCGCCGAAGAGGATTCGGCGTCGACGGATTCGGTCAATTTGGAAGACATAGGGTTGCAGCATCCCGAACGAAAAGAGGCGGGTCATCGCCCGGGGGATGGCAATGAACCCTTTCGCTCCGCCCCTATGGGCCCGCGGCGCGCGCGGCTCAACCCCTGCGCGGGGTTCACGCAAAATAATTTCAACTTTCGGATTTCCTGTTGCGCAGCAGCAAATTGGCTCCGGCTTCGTTCCGTTTCTTCAAGTTTCTTTGAGAAACGATGCCGACCGAATGGCGGCTTACGGAAATATTTGGCGCAAAGACCCGGAGATGTCGCGCCGGCCGCGATGCAGCTTTTGCCTGCCGCGACCGTTTCCGAACGCCGCGACGATCCTCGAGCATGGTCATTTTTGACGGAATCGTCGTCCCGGCGAAGGCCGGGATCCCGCCGGTGCGTCAGGTCGAGATGATGAGATCCCGGCCTTCGCCGGGATGACGAGATAAGAAAGGCGATGTTTCAGCCTAACCCGATCACGACTTAAACGCCGCTGATCGGGACCGCCTTCTTCGCGAGCCGCGCGACCAGCGCCGCATCGTCCGCCGCCTTGGCGACGATTCCGATGTGGCCGCCCGGCATCGCGCGCGCGATCAGCACGACGAATTCGGCCTCGCCTGCGTCATGTTCGAGGATCAGCGCCGGATGGGCGCCGCGCAGCGCCTCCAGCTTCGTATCCGCGTCGGCCCGGTCCGGCGCATCCGTCTTGCGGCGCGCGCGCGCATCCTTGACGAGGCCCTTGAGGCCGCCGGGATAGCGATCGAGATAGGCCGCCAGCGCCCCCGCGCCGACCCCTTCTTCCTTCGCGTGGCCGAGCGCGCAGGCATATTCGGCCAGCCGCGTCTTGTCGTAACCCGCGCCGAAGACCAGCTTGACGACCGGGGTCAACGGCGCCCGCGCCTGCGCCGCGATCCCGGCATCGGCGAGCAGTTCGGCGAAAGCGTCGGGCTGCGCCTCGGCCGCGAGCGCGAAATCCCACGCCTTGCCGACCGCCTGATAGAGGGCGGAGCGGCTGCGGCTGTCGGCGGCGAGCGCGCGCTCGGCGGTTTCGCGCGCCAGCGCCAGCCAATCGGCGAGCGCGGCGTCGGCGCCCGGAAGGGCATCGGCGTGCTCGTCCGGGGTCTCGGCCTCCGGCATCGCGCCTTCGTCGGCGAACGCGGCAAAGCCCGGCGCGGCGTCGGCTTCGTCCTCGATATGTCCGGAATCGGGGCCGTCCGCCCATACCGGCACCGGCGCGGTGAGCGGCGCGGCGCTGCGCAGCGCCTGCTCGACCGAAAGCTGCAGTTCCTCGGCCTGGTCGGCGGGCGCGACCTCTTTCCAGTTGATCACGCCCATGATGAAATCAATCGTGTCGTCGTCGGACGAAAAGGGCAGCAGGATGCCGCGATACATGATCGTCACGCCGCGATCGCTCACGAACTCGGCCTCGAAGCCGATCGGCGCGCGGTTGGCGATGATCTGGAGATAATGGTCGGTCAGCCGCGACAGCAGCGAGCGGCCGGGAATCTGGTTGATGTAATGAACGTCATCGTCGATCTCGGATTCGGCGCGCAGCCGGTCGCCGATATAGGAAAGCCCGGGATTCTCGATCCCTGCGGTGAAATCGAGCAGAACCGCGTAGGGACCGAAATCGGCGGATTCGAGATCGAGATCCTCGACCGAGGGGTAAACGCGGTCGGCGAGCAGCGACGCCCAGTAATTATAGGCCCTGACCTGCATCCGCCGTTCGTCGACCCCGACCATGGGCGGCGCATCAATCGCGCTCTCGTCCTGGTCGTGGCTGCCCGAAAGCAGTCCGCGCAAGCTGTCCATCACATGTCCCCAGTCGCAAACATCGCCCGCGGTCATGCACCGGGAGTGGTAAAGGCGGCGTAAACGATGGCTGGAGGGGGGGTGCGGCGCTCTGCGCGATCGAACATGAAGCAGGTGCAGGATAATGGTCATTTGCCAAAATGCAAAGTCCCCCTCCACGGGAAGATGCCTGCGGCTCAAGTAATAATCATCCCAAAACCGTCATATTCTGTTTACCAAAAACGCATCGTTCATCTTAATCACTTTCTGCGATTGCCGCAGGGAAGGAGACTTCCCATGCGCCTTTCTTCGTCGTTCGCCCTATTATCTTGCCTTGCCTGTGCCGCCCTTCCCGCTGCCGCACACGCCAGCAGCGATGCTTCGACGAACTTCCGGATTTCGGCCACCGTGCCGGAGGCCTGCGAGATCGTCGTCCCCGACCTGACGGTCGATACGGGGTCGGGCCTTGCTGCCGGTACGGTACTCGAAAGCTGCAATACGCAGCGCGGCTTTCAGGTCGTAGCTTCCTATCGGCCGCTCGACCCTGAAGAGAAAATCACGCTGACCTATGCCGGCCAGTCGAACTCACTCCATGCCGACGGCTGGCAGGTGATCGCCAATCGCGCAGGCGCGCAATATGGTGCGAGGCCGGTTAGCATTTGGCACGACAATCTCGCCCAGCCCCTCACGATCAACCTGACCATCACCTATTTCTGATCCCCCTGCGCCCACGCCAGACGGCCGGCGGCGATCAGATGGGGGTTACGGTGATCGTCACGCGGTCATTGTAGGTGCCCGCGTGGCGGGTCGGGTCGGGGTCGATCACGATCGACAGCGGATGGACACTTCCCGCCGGACCGGGATGGCTTGTGACATCGACGCCGTCACTGGCGGCATTCAGATTGAGCGGGCGGCCATCGACCGACAGGTGATAGGGAATCCGCTCGCTTCCTCCGACCCGCAGCAATGTGCCATTATTCTGCGACGAAAATTCCATGCGATAGACGGAGGTGCTGAACACCCGAATCGCAAAGGGTGGGGAAGATGTCGGTGCGACCGGCGATAAATCGCCCATTTCGATCTTTGCGGGCCCTTGGGCGCTGCTCGCTCCCGCAAAACGGATGCGCGCCATCGCCGGAATCTCAAGATCGAGGCGGGTGCGGTGACTGGCCAGTTCGGTGGGCGCATCCGGTTCAAAGAGCTGAAATATCAGATATTGCTCATAATTGCCGGCCTGCAGATCCCACCCGGCCCCAAAGCTGACTTCGTAGGGGATGCTGATCTTTGCGCCCCCCGCTATGGTGATCTGAGTGGAGGCATTGGGGTTGGACATCGCCCCCGCACTATCACCCACCAGCACCACACCGCTGGGCCCGGTCAACGTAAAAGGCGGAAAGCGCGGATCCGATGTAGCCGTTTCCCGACCGACAGCCAGCCGCAGAACACAGGCATCGCTACCGTTGTTGCGGATATCCACATTGATACGCTCGGTCACTCGCTCGACCTCAAACGACGGCGCCAGAACGATCGGCACGGAGGCCACTGTGTCAACAAGGCTGGGCTCGCATGCCGCATGTGCGGCCGCAGGCAATAAAAATGCCGCAATGCCGATTACCAGGCCAAATCTTGTCCGCATCATTTTTCGCCCTGCCTCTTGTCCTTTGCGGTCACTCCCGGCGCAATCGCAACATCGCCTAGTTGAAGCAGCGAGCCGGAATCCTTCGGCACGCTGATCCTATAGAACCCCGCCGAGTCGAACAATCGCGCCTCGTATGTCTTGCCGGGTCTGAGCCCGCTGATAACGAACCGCCCTGCCGAATTGGTGAAGAAGGGCTGAGTCCCGAACTCGTCATCGTCGGACGAAGTGACGGTGCCTGACACCAGGCCTGCCCGCTCAGCGCCCAGATTGAGAAAGCCGATGGCGGAGACCGTAGCGTCGGTACCGACGACTAGGCGATAGCCGCTGCGATAGAGCGGCTCGACCGTTTCGACGCCAGGGCCAATGTCATAGCCCTGCGCGCCCTTGGCGAGATCATAGAGGATGCTCTGCCGCGAATAGGATGTGAGACGCGGGCCCAACGCAGCACCCAGCGAGCCGCTGAGCGCATCGTAGCGGCGCGACTGGACCGACTGGCCGATCACAACCTGCTGGTCCTCCATGCCCTCGTGCGGGGACGCGATCACGAAACTGTCGTTGATCGGCCGTCCGATCGCCAACGCGCCTCCCGCATAGGCAATCGAGGTACCAATTTGCAGACGCGCAGTCTGGCGATCGTCGATCCGGTCGAGCCCCGACCCGGTCGATGTGATAGTGGCGCGACTGTAGAAACGGTTGCCGATATAAGCGCCGGACGCATCGAGCGATGCCGATCCCGGCGAGCGGCGCACCCCGACATTATAGCCCCAGGATCCGACTGTGTCGCTTTCGCTCCGCGACACGAAGGCACGCGTCTCATCCCGGCGGCTATTATAGCTGGCGTCGCCGCGAGTCGATCGGCCGAATGGCACGGAGATACCGATCCGAATGCCGAAGTTTCGCCGCTGCCCTCCCCCTTCGCCATATTCGATCCCGCCCACCAGCCGGTATGTTCGAGCGCGATAGGTGAGGTCGGCATAGGCGCTGCGGTTAACTCTGATCCCTTCGCGCTTGAACCAGTTGGCGCCAACGGTCAGGATAAGCCGCTCATTGAGGCTTTGCGCGTAATTGGCATTGATGCTCAGCGCCTCGCCTTGCACGAATCCTGTCTGGTCGATCAGGGTGGTGAAGCGAGCGTTGCGATAATCGGCCGCGATCGAAAATTGGCCGCCGCCCCGATCCCCTCCGATAGCCAGCGAATAATTGCCGCGCAGCGCATAACCGAAACCGTCGCCTCGGCTCACCGCGCCGGACAGATCGAAGCGTCCCGGGATCGCACGGGGCGCCGCCACGATCTCTGCGCCGAGCGTCTGGGTGCCACGCGAAAGCTGGAGCGCACCGCCCAACGAGAGCCGGTTGGAGATGCCGCGGCGGTAATGACCCGAAAAGGCTGGGGTGCCATGATAGCTGGGGTTGAGATTGAAGGCGCGGGGCAGAAATCCGATCGCCGCGCTATATTCCTCCTCCCCCTGGGCCAAGTCGATCGTGCTGGCATAGGTATCGAAATCAGTAAGCTGACGGCGCCCGGTCACGTCGGTGATGAAAAGCTGGGCGTTCCGCCCACTATATTGCGCCCGCAGCGACGCCAGATCATAGGGACCGGCCGCCAGCTGCATGGTCTGAACCTGCTGTCCGTCGACAACCACGTCCACCGTTGCGTCGCGTTGCAGCAGAATCTGCTGGCCGCCGATCGAAGTCAGCGGATTGGCGCCTATGAAATTCTGCCGCCCCTTTTCGACGCCGACACCACCCAGAAAGGTACCACCGATCAGGCTCAGGCTGGGAATCTGGATATCGCCGGCGCTCCACCGCCGCTGATGGTCGGGTTCGTCGCGGATCAGTCGCACCGCCCGACGATAAAAGCCGCTACCGGTCGCCAGGTGCTTGTCATAACCGCCATCGAATTCCAGCACCATGCCGCCGGTGCGGATGGCGCCGTTCAACAGGAAGGCGGGGCGGTCGAAATCGCGGAAATCCTCGACCAGAAAATCGCCGACGATGTTGAGATAGGCGCTGAACCGTTCGGGCTGCATCGTGATCGGCGGCTGGTTGGCGTTTGGCACCCCCCCCAATGGCCGGACGGGCGCGATGTCCGGCGCGATCCGGTCGACATGGATTTCAAGCAGGCCGGGGTCGTAGCGCAAGGTCACCCCCGCCAGCGCCACCTGCTCGGAGGTCAGCGTATCGCCGCCGCCCAGCAAGCGCACGAAACTGGGTCGCGACTGGTCCGAGATCAGCGGCGCGAGTTGCTCGATCAGGCTTTTCCGATCATAGCGAATCTGACCGTCGGGATAGAGATCGACGAAGACGTCGCCATGGACCCGATCATTACTGATAATGGGCAGCGTCATATGCGTTGCCGGACCCGCGGGAAGCGGCACCGGCTCGGGATTATCAGCCACTGCGGGCTGCTCACCCCACGCGCCGTCCGCCGTTGAAGGAGCGTCGGCCATGGCTTTCGCCGCCGGGGATTCGGCGAGCAGCAGCAGCGCGACGCTGGTGAATATGGCTGAACCCAACGCTCCCCCTCCAACCGATCGCGTCGGTCAGTGTTCGAAACTAACCCTCAAGCTATTCATGACGGGTTTCCGCTCCATGGGGATAACGAAAGTCCGCGCCCGCCCCGGCGCGACGATTCCCATGCCGATCATTCCCGACATCGCCTGCACGTCGTAGTTTTGATCGATGACGGCGCCCGTTTCATCGACGCCCTTTACGGACCAGGGAGTCCGACCGGCCGCGAAATAGCGCGTTCCTCCATTGGTCACCCGCACCTCTAGGCCGCGCTCATGCGGAGGCGGAACATTCTTGTCGGCGTTGGCCTTGGCGGCATCGGGCGGCAGTTCTACCATGCGATCGACCCACTGCACCGATTCCAGCGCCGGCTTCGCAACCGTCCCATCGGGAACGACGTTGAGCAATATGTTGAAACGCATCAACATTTGAATGCGCGAGCCTGCCTCCTCCAGCTTCACGGGAAGCTGACTGATACTGGCGTAATAGATTTCCGATTGCGTCATCTCGCCCTGCGGGATGAACTGGACGCGGAATATCTGCCGCCCATTGGGCGGAATCACGACCTGGGGCGGATAGGCTGCGAAATGATCCTCCGCGGGTTCCAGTTCCAATTGCCCTGTTTCATCGATCTTTCCGCGATACATGCGGATTTCGACCGGCAGGTCGATCGCGTCGGTGTTCGTGACTTCGACCCGCGCCGTCGCACCGCGACCCGTCGGTGTCATTTCCACGATCATCGGGGTAACGCGCGCCGCCTCCGCCGATACCGCCCCCAGTCCCGATACAGCCGCCATCAGCGCCCACAGGAAAGGCCCGTACGACACGATATGTCCCCATTTTTTTGGCATGTCAGGATCACCCGAACGAACGAAGGGGGCACGCGCCCCCTTCACCGGCGCCGCCGCTAGTCCGGCGCTCATCTATGCGAGGAAGGAGCGAGCAGCCCTCACGGCCACCGCCCCTTCCAATCCATCACGCCGCGATTGCGACCGTGACCGTGACATTGTCCGTGTAGTCGCCCGCCAGCGGACGCGTATTCGCGGCCTGATCGGTCGTGCGAATGCGGACATACATTTCCACATTCCGGTGGATCGCACCACGCGAGGTGCCCTGATGGAACGTGGCGCCCGTCACCAGCGCCGGCTGAACCTGCCAGGTGCCGGTGTCGAGATAATTATAGGGGCTGACGCCATAGCCGATCTTGTCGGTAAAGCCCTCCGCTGCTTCCGCCGCAGTCGGCGCTGCGCCGTCACGTTTCAGGAAACCGTTGTTGTCCGACGACAGCGTCATCTTGTTGGTGTCATTGCAGCTGACCCAGAAATCCTGCCGCTTGTCGATGCTCGTATTGATGCTCAGCGTGCTCGCCTGCGCGGCGGTCAGGTTGATGCTCAGCGGACCCATTTCGAAAGTGCCCGGATCGCTGATCGTGCAGGTTGCCGGCACGCTGGCATTGATGTCGAAATCTTCGGTGTCCGAATCGGCCGCAAAAGCCGGTGCAGCCGCAAAAACAGACGCCGCAGCAGCGGCGAGAAGAAGCTTTTTCATTGATATTCCCCCATCCGTAAAGGTCCGATCCCATCATGGGATTAAAGAGCCGCGGCTAACGCGGCGCTGACCGCAAAAGCTGCGGTTAGGAGGAACTTAACTTTTATTAAATCATTGTCGAGTCCGAATCGCGCGCACCTGTGGCTGGCGTCTCATTTCAGGGCATCGCCCGCATCAAATCCTACCGCAATGAACGAGCGCCCCAAGAGCGGCCTCAACCTGAAACCGCTTTTTAATATTTATAATTGCATAATATAAAATGATTATTTTGCTCTTCGCGAGCCACCGCCCCCAAGCGCCCCTTCTTTTGGCGCTACGGCCACGACCGAGGCCGCCCTAAATTATTTCGGCTTTTCCCAACCGGGCAGGCCTTTAAGATATTTAGAAAATAGTTAATTTACATTCAAATCTCTGGAGACTCGGAAACCCGTCATCGCCCCGAGTACCGAAGGCGTTCGCCCATAGTCCGGCAGGGCCAATTTTTTCGCGTCACCCCAGCCGCGTGTCGATCGGCAGGCCGTTCTTCAGCGTCAGCGTCACCGGGGTGCGTTCGGCGATGTCGGCGAGGCGGGCTTTCTGCTCGTCGTCGAGGCCGGCGATGGTCAGCGTCCGCGCGATGCGGCGTTCTTCCTGCCCATGGAGACGAAGGCCGACCTCGAGCGATTCGAGCGGCCAGCCCTTGCGGTCGGCATACATGCGCAGCGTGATCGCGGTGCAGGCGCCGAGGCTCGCGAGGAGCAGGTCATAAGGCGCGAAGCCCGCGCCCTGCCCGCCGAGCGCCGGCGGTTCGTCGGCGACGAGCGGGCGGCCGCCGACCTCGATCTCGGTGCGATAGCGGTCCTTGCCGATACGTGCGATGCCTTGGGCCATGGCCTTGCTCCTGCCGTGCGCGGACGGTGCGCACGCGTCAGCCATGCCCCGCCCGGGCAAGCGGCGCAAGCGGGGGGCCGCAGGATCGTCAGGCCGCCGCGCGGCGCGCCGCCCACAGCCCGAAACTCGCGATGATCGCGTAGCAGATCAACGGCACCACGAGCGCGAGCCGGATGTTGCCGCCGATATCCGCCACCGTCCCGAACAGATAGGGGACGATCGCGCCGCCGACGATCGCGGTACACATGATGCCCGATCCCTGCGGCGTCTGCTCGCCCAGCCCTTCGGTCCCCAGGCTGAAGATCGTCGGAAACATCAGCGAATTGCAGAAGCCGACCAGAATCAGCGCCCAGCCCGACACCGTGCCGGTCGTAACCGCCGACAGGATGATCAGCGAGATCGCTCCCGCGGCAAAGATTGCAAGCACGCGTCCCGGCTTCGCCAGCCGCAGGATGAAGCCGCCGAGCAGCCGTCCGACCAATGCTCCCAGCCAATAGATCGCGACCAGCTTGCCCGCGGCCTGAAGGTCCAGCCCCATGACGCTCGGTTCGCCGAGATAGGCGATGAGGTTCGAGCCGATCGCCACTTCGGCGCCGACATAGGTGAAGAGGCACAGCGCGCCGAACTGGACGCGGCGGTTGTGGGCGAGCAGGCCCCAGGTGCCCTCGAGCTTCACATCGTCGGCCTTGGCGCGATCGAGCGCCGAGCGAAACATCCAGAACAGCGCCGCAATCACCAGCATCAGCACACCGAGCCACATATAGGCGGTGCCGATCGAAGCCCCCTCGGCGACGCGATATGCCTGAATTTGCGCTTCGCTCGCGGTCTCGGCGTCGAGCGGTTGCGAATCGCCGAGCAGGAAGGTGGCGCCGCCATAGACCATCAGGAACACGCCGATCGAATTGAACGCCTGCGCAAAGGTCAGGCGGCTGTGCGAGGTTTCGACCGGTCCCAGCGTCGTGATCACCGGATTCATCGCTACCTGCAGAACCGTGATCCCCGCGCCGATGCAGAAAAGCGCGGCGAGGAAGCCGGGGTAGGAGGCGGCCGCCGATGCCGGAATGAACAGGAAGGCCGCCGCCGCGACGATCGCGAAGCCGAGCACGAAGGTGCGGATATAGCCGAGCTTCGACATGATGATGCCGGCGGGGATCGAAAAGGCGGCATAGGCGATGAAAAACGCCATCTGCACCAGATTCGCCTGCGCGTGCGTCAGGTGGAACATCGGCTTGAACTTGCCGACCAGCAGGTCGTTGATGTTCGTCACCCCGCCGAGCAGGAAGAACACCGCAAAGGCGAGGATCAGCACGACCCGCGTGCTGCCGCCGCTCTTGCCTGCCTCCGGGTTCGGATCGGTGCTCGTCGCGACATTCGGCGCCAATGCCATGGCCTTCTCCCCAGATTATCCCTCGGACCCGTAGCGCGGCCCCATTTTTCCCTTGGCTTACTTGCTTAGCCGTGCGCTGCGGGTGGACAAGCCAGATTTTCACCTACCGCCTCGACATTCGTATTCACCAGCGTCACCGCCAGCCCCTTGTCGCCCGTAATCGTCACCGGCGAATCGACATGCGCCAGATCGGCACCTGCGTCGGCGAAGCAGCGCAGCGGGATCTTGATCGTCGCTACCTTACCTGCGGGCGCCGCCGCGACGAGCGCGGTCAGATCGAAGGCCTTGCCGCCGAACGCCAGCGTCGCCGGCCCCGCCGCATCGATCCGCCAGTCGATCCTGAGCGCGAAGCTGTTGTTTAGCTGCCGCGTCATGTCGGCGGGCGGTCCCGCGAGGCGGAAGGAGGCCGGCCCCGTCCAGACGAAGCTCTTGCCATCCTCCTGCGCCGCGACGTCGACCGAGCGGGTAGCGAGCAGGCCATAGCTGCTGTCCACCGGCGCCGATTCGACCTGCCGCGAGCCGCCGCCGTCGGTGATCGAGAGCAGCCACGGCGCGCGGGCGCGGCCGCCCGAGAAGAAATTGGCGACATTGAGCATCGCCGCAACGTCGACCCCGAGTTTTTCGGACAGCGGCGGCACGGTCTTCCGGTCGGCATAGGTCAGGCCATAGCCGACCGGGAACTCGGGCTTTTCGATCGGCGAGCGCGCGTCGGCGGGCCAGGCGAAGGGCAGCGTGCCGGTGAAGTCGCGCGCCGCCTTGCCGTCCCGCTGCGCGACCAGCACCTCGGCGACGCCGGCGCCCTGCGACCCCGGCAGCCACGCCGCGACGAAGGCATCGGCGGCGTTGATCTCGGGATTGGTGAACAATGGCCGTCCCGACAGGAAGACCGCAACGACCGGAATCCCCGCCGCCTTGAGTTGCTTGAGGACGGCAAGATCCTTCGCCTCGGCAGGCTGATAGTCGAGCGTCGGAACGTCGCCCTGAAACTCGGCATACGGGCGCTCGCCGAAGACGACGACCGCGACGTCAGGCTTTTCCACATAGGTGCCGCCCTCCGACAGCGTCGCGGTTCCGCCCGCGTCGCGCACCGCCTGGTCCAGCGCTTCCCAGATCGTCTGGCCGTTCGGGAAATCGGCGTGGGTGACGTCGGTGCCCTGCCAGCTGATCGTCCAGCCGCCGGCCTGCATCGCCATGTCGTCGGCGCCGGGGCCGGTCACGAGCACGCGCGCGCCGGGCCGGATCGGCAGCATGCCGCCATTGTTCTTGAGGAGAACGAGCGATTTCGCGACCGCCTCGCGCGCGATCGCCAGATGCTCGGGCGCGCCGACCGCCGACACGTCGCCGCGGTCGACATGCTCGACGTCGAACAGGCCGAGCTTATACTTCACGCGCAGGATGCGCCGCACCGCGTCGTCGAGCCGCGCCGCGGTGATGCGCCCGTCCTTCGCCTCGGCAAGCGTCGAGGCATAGAGGCCCTTCCAGCTGTCGGGCGCCATGATCATGTCGAGCCCCGCCATGATCGTTTGCGGGCAATCGGTGACGCTGCATCCCGCGACCTGGCCGTGGCCGTTCCAGTCGCCGACGACGAAGCCCTGAAAGCCCATGCGGCCCTTGAGCGCGTCGGTGAGCAGCCCCTTGTTGCCGTGGTTCTTGACCCCGTTCCAGCTCGAGAAGCTCGCCATCACGGTCAGCGCGCCGGCGTCGATCGCGGCGGGATAGCCCTGCGCGTGCTTCGCGATCAGCTCCTCCTCGCCGATCCGGGCGTCGCCCTGATCCTTGCCCTCGAAGGTGCCGCCGTCGGCGAGGAAATGCTTCGCGGTGGCGGCGACATGCGTGCCGTCGACCGAACGCCCGGCGACGAGCGGTCCCTGCAGCCCGAGCACCATCGCCTTCGCATAGTCGGCGACAAGCTTCGGATCGGACGCATAGCCTTCGTAGCTGCGCCCCCAGCGCAGATCCTGCGGCACCGCGAGCGTCGGGGCGAAGGTCCATTCGATGCCGCTGCCCGCGATCTCGGCCGCGGTGACCTGCCCGATGCGCCGGATCAGCTCGGGATCGTGCGCGGCGCCGAGACCGATATTATGCGGGAACAGCGTCGCGCCGGGGACATTGTTGTGGCCGTGAACCGCGTCGACGCCGAAGATGATCGGGATCGCGACGCCATTCGCCTGCGGCTGCAACGACACGGCGCGGAATTCGCCGACCAGCTTCGCCCAATCCTCTGCGCTCGACCGCTCATTGCCATTGGGGCCGCTGTTGCCGCCCGCAAGGATCGAACCGAGCGGGTAGGTTTCGAGGTCTTTGGGGGTGATCGTGCTGATGTCGGCCTGGATGAGCTGGCCGACCTTCTGCTCGATCGTCATGCGCGCGATCAGCGCGTCGATCCGCGCTTCGGTCGCGGCATCGGTGATCGCGGCAGGGCTTTTCGCTTCCGGCCAGCGATCGGGATGGACCGTCGCCGAACCCGGCGCGGGGCTGTCCGCCATCGCCATGCCGGCGCTTCCCGCCAGCAGCAGCGCCGTCGCCAGAGCCATCGCCTTCCGCATCGTCTCTCCCATCCTCAATATTTGTGAACGTTATCAATTTTCCTCTCGCACAGCCCCTGCGCGAAATCAAGCATCCTGTTCGGCAACGGGAATCAGGCGGTGCGCGCTATCGTGACGAGGAGCAGCACCGCCGCCGCCGCGAGCGCCGCGAGCAGCAGGAACAGCGCGTCGAAGCCGAAGCCGGGGACGAGCGAGATGGTGAGCCACGGCATGATCAGCGAGGGAATGGTGTTGGTGAGGTTGAAGATGCCGAGGTCGCGCCCGCGATGGTCGGCGCGCGGCAGGACACGCAGCGTCTGTCCGCTATGGAGCGACAGAAAGGCGGTCGTCGCGATCCCGAAAACGAGATAGGCCGCCTTCGCCGACGTGGGATCGGCGGCGAGCGCCATGCCGATCAGCCCGGCGCAGGTCAGCACCGCGGCGGCGGCGAGCGGCACGAAGGGGCGGTTCCGGCGGTCGGCCCAGCGCCCGGCGAGCAGCGCGACCGGCACGGCGATGGTCAGCGCGAGGCTGAAGATTCGCGCCTTTTCATGGTCGCCCATCGTGGGGTCGATCGACCGGAACCAGAAATAGAGATAGGCGAAGAGTGCCGCCTCGGCGATCTGGACCAGCAGCCGCGCCAGCCACATGCGGACGGCCGGACGCGCGTCGGAGCGATTGGGGGCGCGGTCGGGGACGCCGGAACGGGGCTCGACCGCCATCAGCTCGGGAAAGGCGCGCGGGCGGCCGAAGAGCAGCGCGGGCAGGATCGCCGCCGCGACGAGCAGCGCGATCGCCGTCACGCGCTGCTCCATCGATACGAGCCCCGGCAGCGTGACGAGCGCGCCCGACCAGGCGCCGAGCGCGGGCGAGAGCGCGAGGAGACCGCCGAGCAGCCCCTTCTGCGCGTCGGGAACGACATCGCCTGCCCAGGCCGACAGCGGCCCGAGGATCATGTTGAGCGCGAGCTGCCACGCGAGCAGCAAAGCGAGCAGAGTCGCCATATCATGCGCGTGCGGCACCGCGAGCAGCAGCGCGATGGTGAGGACCAGCCCCGCCAGCACCCACGGACGGCGGCTTTGCGTGCGATCGCTGAGCCAGCCGAAGAGCAGACCGCCCGCGCTGGCCGCGAGCGCACCGAAAAAGGTCAGATAGCCAAGCCAGCGCACGTCGTCAGCGCCCGCAAGTTCGGCCATGCGCGCGGGGAGCAGCAGGGTCAGGAAGGGCACATAGGCGATCGCGCCGCCCGCAGCGGCAAGCGCATAGAGCAGCAGGAAACGCACCGACTGGCGGCGCGGCGGCGCGTCGCCGTCAGCCAATGGGCCGTCAACCAATGGGCGCCGCCGTCGACCCGCGCTCGATCAGGCTGCCGCTGACCACCGTCGGCGCGTCGGGCCGCTTCTCGCCGCGCTGCGCCGCGATGATCAGTTCGACCGCGCGCGCGACCGTCGCCGCCACCGGCTGGTCGACCGCGGTCAGCGGCGGCTGGGCGAAATGGACGATCGGCGTGTTGTCGAAGCTGACCAGCGACAAGTCGCGCGGCACATCGAGCCCGCGTTCGCGCGCGACTTCCAGCGTCGCGAGCGACATCTGGTCGTTGCTCGCGATGATCGCGCTCGGCGGGACCGCACTTTCGAGCAGGCGCCGCGCCGCCGCCTCGCCCGAGGCATAGCTGAAATCGCCCTCGGCGAGCAGCCCCTCGACCGGCAGCCCCGCTGCCGCCATCTCCGCCTTCCAGCCGTCGATGCGCCAGTGGCTGAGGTCATATTCGACCGACCCCGAAATGAAACCGATGCGCCGGTGGCCGAGCCCGATCAGGTGCCGCGTCGCGCGCGCCGCCGACCCTTCGTCGTCCATCGTCAGCGCGATCCCCGCCTCGCCGCCGTGCGAGCCGATGCGCGCGAAAGGAATCTTCTGCGCATGGAGCAGGTTCACGATCAGCGGATTATCCGAGTGCGGCGGGGTCAATATCACCCCGTCGGGCTGAAGCGCCGCGATCGTCGCGCGCAATTCGCGCTCGACATGGTCGTTGTGCGTATCGACCAGTTCGAAGATCATCCGATAGCCATATTCGGCGCATTTCAGCATCCCGCCGAACAGCATCTGGTCGACCCAGTCGGTGCCCTGCCGCGCCCTCCAGTCGGCGATCGTGCGTTCGCGGTCGTTGATCGCGAGGATCAGATAGGATCGCGACCCGCTCATCCGCTGCGCCGCGATCGACGGGACATAGCCCAATTTGTCGATCGACGCCTGCACGCGCTCCTTCATTTCGGGGCGCACGTTCGGTTCGTTGTTGATGACGCGGCTGACCGTCTGCAGCGACACCCCCGCATCGGCCGCCACATGCTTGATCGTCACCGATTGCCGCCGGCGCCCCATCAGTCCGTTCCGTTCCCCACCACCTCGGTCCCGGCCCTGATAGGGCCGCGGCGGGCGCATGGCCAGACGGCAAGATCCGCGTTTTCCATCTTTTTCACGCCGCTTGCGGTTCCCGCGCGCCGCAATAGCGCGCGACATAGGCGTGATGCTCGGGCAATGTCGCGGCGGTGCGCGCGGTGCTCTCGCGCAGGCCCGCCATGAAGCGGTCGAGTTCGTCGGGCGACAATTTCTCGGCGATCGGATGCCAGCTTTGCGGGTCGATCCCCTGCCCCATCATCACCTGTACCCAGCTATTCTCGCCGAACAATTCCTCATTCTTGCGGAACACCCGGCCGGTTTCGCGGAACAGCTCGATCTTCTGTTGCAGGCTGTCGGGGATCGGCATCGCGGCGACATGGCGCCAGAAGGGGCTGTCGCGGCGCTCGGTCGCCTTATAGTGCAGGATCACGAAGTCGCGGATCTGCTCGATGTCGCGGCGCTGCTGCTCGTTGAACTCGATCGCGTCGCGCTCACTCACGCGGCCGTTGGGCATCAGGCGGATGAAGCGCAGGATCGCGCGCTGGATCAGGTGGACCGTCGTCGCCTCGAGCGGCTCGACGAAGCCGCCCGCGAGCCCGACCGCGACGCAGTTGCGGACCCATTGCCGCCGCCGCACCCCACCGCGGAACTTGATGTCGATCGGCTCGACCAGCGGTTCGCCGAGCGACGACAGCAGGCGATCGAGCGCCGCGTCGCGCGACAGATAGCGGCTCGAATAGACGATCCCCGCGCCCATCCGGTGCTGGAGCGGGATGCGCCATTGCCAGCCGGCGTCGTGCGCGATCGCACGCGTATAGGGCATCGGCGGCCCCTGATGCTTCGACTGGAGCGCGACCGCGCTGTCGTTGGGCAGCCAATGCCCCCAATCCTCGAACCCCCCGTGAAGCGCGCCGTCGATCAGCAGGCCGCGAAAGCCGGTGCAGTCGACGAACATGTCACCCTCGACGCGCCGCTCGCCGTCGAGCAGCAGCGCGGCAATATTGCCGCTCTCGCCGTCGAGTTCGACCGACTGAATCTTGCCCTCGACGCGCTTCGCCCCGTCGGCCTCGGCGAGCTCCCGCAGGAAGCGGCCATAGAGCGTCGCATCGACATGATAGGCATAGTTCATCCGCTCTTCGGGCAGATGCGCGAACTTGCCCTGCAGCCCGGCGACGAGTTCGAGGCAATAATCGTCATAGCTGTGCGGATAGCCCGCGGCTCGCGCGCGCAGCCAGAAATGCTGGAAGCCCGCCGACCAGTGATCCTTGCCGCTGAGGCCGAAGCTGTGGAAATAGCTGTGCCCGTCGTATTTCCAATTGTCGAACAATATGCCGAGCTTGAAGGTCGCCTGCGCCGCGCGCATGAAATCGGGCTCGGGAATCCCGAGGATGCGGTTGAAATTGACGAGCGGCGGAATTGTCGATTCGCCGACGCCGATGGTTCCGATCGCCTCCGATTCGACGAGCGTCAAATCGACCGTCGCCCCCATCGTCCGCGCGATCGCCGCCGCCATCATCCACCCCGCGGTCCCGCCGCCGGCGATCACGACGCGACGGCGCGGCCTGTCTTCGCTCAGCCTGTCTTCGCTCATCTGCTCAATGTCCTCAGCAAGAAGGCGCGCAGCCGCCCCGCGCTCTCGGGTGTGAGAGGAGCGAGGACGCCGCGCGCCGGTTCGGGGATATGGTCGGTCGCCCGGCCGTCGTTGTCGAAGACATAATGATCGAACAGGTCGCGCCAGATCGCCTTGTCCGCGGGCGCCATGTCGCGGATCGCGAGGATCGCATGGTTGAGCGCTTCCTGCGGCTGGCCGAACCAGGCCGGGGTGCGGCGCCACCAGTAATTGACCAATATGTTGAAGTCGGCGCGCGCCTCGACATGATGCCACCACATCGAGGGAATGAAGATCGCGTCGCCGGGTTCGAGTTCCGCCGTTTGCGCGTGCGCCATCGCCTCCGCGAAGCGCGGATAGGCGGCAAGATCGGGCGCGGCGAAATCGACCATGCTGACGGTGCGGCCGGCGGGGGTATTGTCGATCGGCCCCAGATAGAGGTTGCGGAACTGGTCGGGCGGGAACAAGGTGAAGCGCCGCCGTCCCGCCGCGCAGCAGGCGAGATTGTCGGGATAATCATTGTGCGCGGCGATCCGCGTCCGCGTCCCGATCCAGATGCTCTTGAGCGGGTCACGCGCGCCGAGATCGATCGGGTTCGCGGTGTCGAGCCCGTCGAAATGCGCCGGAATGTCGATCGAGGCGAGATAGACGGTGCGGATGTCGCCCAGCTCCTCACCCTTCGCCAGCCCCGCGAAGATGTCGGCGAGCTTGCCCGTGCCGGTGCGGAAATTCATCGCCATGTCAGCGTCGTAGAACAATCGCCCGTCGTGCCCCGGCGGACCGATCGAAACCTTGAACGCGCGGTCGCGGGCATGATCCAGCAGATAGCGGCGCGCCGCCTCCGCCGAGGTCCGGCCCGCGGTGACGAGCGGCCAGTCGGCGACGAGCCCGCGCAGCACGAACGGTTCGCGCGCGCCGTCGAGCAGCGCATCCAGCCCCGCGTCCCGCCATTCGTGCTCGGGCACGCGCGCGGCGCGGGTGTCGATCGGGGCGTCCCGCTCAGCCATCACGCCGCCTGCGGTTCTTGCGCCGCGCGAGTTCCGCGAGCTGCGACAGCGAGGCGACCGCCATGAAGATCGGCATCAGATGCCCCGCCGCGTGCAGCGCGGCGAGCGCCGCGGCATCGAGCGCGCGCAGCCGCGCCTCGTCGATGATGTGGAAGCCGACGAGCGAATGGAGCGACCCGTCCTCCAGCGTCACCTCGAAAGTGAAAGGTTCGAGCAGGTCGTGCTCGGCAAGCGCGTCGAAGAAGGCGCCGCTCTCGCGATAGCCGTCGTCGAGTTCGCCGAGCTTTCCGGCGATGTCTTCGAGGAAGGGCGTCGCGAGGCCGTTCGCATCGAACAGCCGCACGCCGCCGTTCCCTTGCGCGATACGCGGATGTGCAAGATCGACATGCACCTGTCCCGGCCCGTCACCGTTCGCCGGTCGGCCGATCAGGAAAGGCTGGATCGCCAGCGACAGCGGCCGATAGCCCGCGTTCCAGCCCGCACCGTCGAGAAAGAGATTCTCGCCCGTCTCGAACCCCAGCAACGCGACCGCGAAAAAGCGCTCCTGCCCCGCCTCGCGCCGGAAAAGGATCGGAAAATCGGCCTGCACGCGGCGGAATTCGGACGGCACGATCAAGGTAGCCATCACCCCGTCGCCCAGCTCCGCCCCCGCGTCGGCGCGGACGCGAAGGTCGCGGTGGCTTTGGTTGTCGAGAGGGGCGTGACTGGTCATCCGATCCTTTGTCTCCCGTTCGGCAGCGGCGGTTTTCGCCATTGGGAACGTTCCTACGCCACCCGCCCCCGCCCGTCACGCAAAAGAGCCGCGCCCCGGAGGCGCGACTCTCTCGCCGGTTGGCGGCAGGGAGGGGTTGCCGCGCCTGGAGGTTAGAAGTTGAACCGGATTCCGGCCGCGTAGCGGGCGAAGCCCGGCGACACGAAGGTCACATTATTGCTGCTTCGCATATGCGCGCGCCGCCCCTCCCCGGTCAGGTTGATCGCCTCGACGAAGGCGGTGAAGCCGGGAATGAATTCATAGCTCGCGCTGGCGTCGATCTGCCAATAGGCCTCGACATAGGTCGGGTTCGGCCCCGTCGATTGCAGGAACTTGTCGCGCCAGTTCCACGCGACGCGCGCCTGCAGACCGCCCTTGTCGTAATAGGCGACCGCGTTGGCGCTGTCGGAAAGGCCCGTCAGCGCGAATTGCGGCACCGACGCCGGCTGCGTATTGTCGTAGACTGCGTCGCCGTTGACGATCGTATAGTTCAGCAGAACGCCAAAGCCGGTGTCCCAGAAGCTGTGCTGGAGCGCGAACTCCCAGCCGTTGAGCGACGCGGTCTGATCGCTGTTGATCGGCTGCGTGATCTGGAAATTGAGCAGCGGATCGCCGGGCGCGCTGTTGATGACGCCGACATAAGTGCCCGGCCCGCCGCCGGTGATCGTCACCGTATCGGGATAATGTTCGAAGATATATTGGCGGATCTGCGACACCGTCGCTCCCTGCCCGATCGCCGCGACCGCGGCGTTCCAGCGCGGCCCGTTCACCGGGGTGGTCAACCCGAAGGCCGGGGTATCGACGCGGGTGGTCGAGATGAAATTGCTGACATCCTTGTGGAACCAACCGACCGACACATAGCTGCCGGGCGCGTAATACCATTCGGCGGACAGATCGATATTCTTCGACTTGTAGGGGACGAGCCCCGGATTGCCCTGCGCCCCCGTGCCGCCGCCGACGCGGAACAGCGTGTCGAGCGTACGCCCGCCCTGCATATTCGCATAGTCGGCGCGCGTGATCGTGTGGCTGTACGACGCGCGAAGCTTGACGTCCTGCAGCGGCGAGACGTCGAGGTCGAATGCCGGCAGCCAGTTTTCATACGATCCCTTGAAGCGCGTGAAGTCGCTGTCGCCCGACAGGACGATGTTGAATTCATTCTCGCCCACCCAGCGCGTATCGACGGGCACCGGCACCAGCGCCGCCGACGAAATGTCGGTGCTTTCGTAACGCAGTCCGGCGACAAAATGCGCGGGATTGTCGAACAGGTCGAATTTGGTCGCGACCTGCACATAGGGCGCCAGCGTCTTTTCGGTGATGCGCCGGTCGGTGTTGTAGGCCGCGATGCAGGTGCCGGGGATCGCCTGCGCGCCGGTCAGCGGGTTGCTGCAGGTGCCGTAGAGATTTTCGATCAGGTCGGCCATCCGCTCGAAATCGAACGAGTAGAAGCTCTGGATCATCCCCGGCTGCGCGAGCCCGGGGAATTTGTCGGGCAGCGTCTGGAGCGTGAAGATGTCGTCGGGAATATCCGACGCGGGGCCCGCGCCACCCCAGGTATCGTTCTGGATCGTGCCGAAGGCGGACCGCACGTTATTTTCGACATAGGATACGCCGAAATCGATGCTGTCGAGGAAGCCGCCCTCATGATCATAGCGGCCGTGCAATTGCACCTGGTTGATCTCGTCGCGGAAATAGGCGGCGCGGAACGCATTGCCCGTCGGCTGGATCAGCGCGGCGTTCAGCGGATCGATCCCCGGATACATTTCGTAGGACAGGATCGGCAGGTCGTTCTCGAAATTGATCGTCTGGTTCTGAACGCCGAAGATCGCGTTGCCGACCGACATGCTCGACCCGAAACGATTGACGGGCTTCACTGTCGCGGTCGAATGATGCGCGTCAAGGTCGATCGTCACGCCGTCGTCGCCCTGCCAGGTCAGGTTAAAGCCCAGCGAACGGTTTTCGGCGCGGTTGTCGCTGAGCGCGCCGCTGTAGGACAGATCCTTGCCGCTGTTCAGCGTCGTCTCGCTCGGCGGCGCGGTGGGCGCCGCGAAATGTTCGGAATAGAAGATCGGCCCCGCGACGGGACCGTCGGTCCACGCGCTCGTCGTATCCTCATGGTTGAACCAGATGCCGACATTGCTGTTCCGCGTCTGCACCGTGTTGCGCGAATAAGTGTAATCGAGCGTCGCGGTCAGCCCGTCGACGGGGCGGAATTGCAGCACCGCCTGGCCGTTGATCCGCTCGCGGTCGATGTCGTTGAGGTCGTAGGAGCCATTCTGCGGCACCTGATAGACGTCGTCCGGCCCCGGGCGGTTGGTGATGTTGGCGAAGCGCGGATCGCCCGGGAAGGCCAGTCCGCCCCACATATTCTCATCGGACCCGAGATAGCCGTCGCGCCAGCCGACATTGGCCTGGTTCGTGCTCGACTTGCGCTTCTGATAGGAGCCGGTGATCAGGATGCCGATCCTGTCGTCGGCGAACGTCGTGCTGAAGATGCCCGAGATTTCGGGCGTGATCGGATGGCCTTCGTTGCGCGACGAATCATAGACGCCCTTGACCGAGAGGCTGCCGTGCATCCCCGGCTTGTCGAGCGGGCGCGGGGTGCGGATGTTGATCGTCGAGCCGATGCCGCCCGATTCGACCGTCGCGCGACCGCTCTTGTAGACCTCGACCGCGGCGATGCCTTCGGACGCGAGGTTGGCGAAGTCGAACGAGCGCGACGAGGGCGCGCTGCCGCCGTCGCCGATGATCGCGGTCGGCATCTGGCGGCCGTTCAGCGTCACCAGGTTGAATTCGGGGCCGAAGCCGCGAACGGTAACGGTCGAGCCCTCGCCGTTCGAACGGTCGATCGACACGCCGGTGATGCGCTGGAGCGATTCGGCGAGATTGGTGTCGGGGAATTTGCCGATGTCCTCGGACGAGATCGCATCGACGACGCCCTGCGCGTCGCGCTTGATCGCAGCCGCCGATTCGAGGCTGGCGCGGATACCGGTCACGACGATCTCGTCGCCGCCGCCATTGTCCGCCGGCGCTTCCTGCGCCATCGCGGTCTGCGCCGCCCCCATCAGCGACAGCGCCGACGTGCCGACCAAAAGCCTGGCGAGCCAATGCCTGTGCGAAGCCTGCATCCTGAACCCTCCCGATTGAGCCGCTCTGATGACGGCGTTTTCATGTGAACGTTCACCTAAATGATAACGTTCCCTTTGTCAATGCGTCCCACCGGGTCGCCCTGCATCAGACGCGGCGGCGGGTCGATCGTTGCATGGGACGGTCAGACGCATTCGCCTGTCCGGATTCCGCTTGAAAGGATATTGAATTCAAACGCTTTTATATGGGAATGCCAGCGACAGCCGGCAACAGCCATCCGGGCGGGAGAAGGATTGCGGACCGGTTCCGATTACGAATGCAATGCGCAAGCACAGGCGCATTTCCCGTGCCCGAGATGCGGGCCGCGGGAGAACGGCCGCGATCGCGGGGGAATCCTCTTTCGTTGAACCGCAATGGAAAGGGCCCACCGGCAGGCGGGCCCTTTCGGGCCTCCGACACATGACGTGCCGGAGGCCCATCCTTCTGCTCAGGGTCGCGGCGAGCATCGGGATATCTCGTCTCTATCGAATGGGGCCGAAGCGATTGACCCTGCTCCGGCCCCGAACCGCGCGTCTTCCATCCAACCGGGGTAGTATGGTCAGAAGGCGATCCGCGCGGTTATCCGCAAGCCATGCGTGCTACGATCCGACGCGAGCGTGCCGCTGTAGGCCGCGCCGATCCGCAGATTGCCCGCGCTATAGTCGAAGCCCGCTTCGACCTCGGCCGAGTTCTTCGGGATCAGCGTGCCGAGCAGCGCGAAGCTGCCGCCACCAGTCGCGAAGCCGGCCAGGGCCGGAGCGCCGCGGTCGCCCGACGCACGGTTCCACGCCGCCGACAGATAGGGCTGGAAGCCCGACTGATCGGCGTTGAGACGCGCCCGGGCGCCGAGGCTGAGGAAGGTCGTTTCCTGCTCGGCCTTGGCGAGCGCGAGCGCGGCATTGCCGCCCGTCTCGACGAAGGCGTCGCTCTTGGTGCGGACATGCGCGATCCGGGCGAAGGGGGTCAGCGCGAGGCTGCCCGTCTTCACATCATATCCGGCCTCGGCGAACAGTTGCAGCGTGGTCGCGTCGCGGTTCGATTCGAGCGTCTGCGCGAGCGGCGTGAAGCCGATCGTGCGCACCGTATCGACATCGTGCCAGCCATAGGCGAGCCCGGCCGCGCCGCGGAAGCCCGCGCCGGTGCCATAGGTCAGGTGCGCGGCCAGATATTTGCTGTCGGCCTTTGCCCGGTCGCTGCGACCGCCGAAGCGGAAGTCGGAATTTCCGATCCCCGCCGACAGCGCCGCGGCGAAGCCCTTGCCGCCATAGCCGATGCCGGTCACGAAGCCCTTGTGATCGGTGTCCATCGCGAAGCGGCCCGCCTTGGCGTCGAAATCGCCCCAGCCGCCGAAGGCCGAACCCCAGACGAACAGGCTCGCTTCCTCCGGTCCCGTCAGCCCGTAGAGCGCATTGCGCAGATGGCGGCTGTCGTCGGTGAGCCCGCTGATCGTGCTCGCGAGGATTTCGCCCGACAGGTCGCCGAACGCCGCCTGCGCGCCCGCCGCATTCTGGTTCACGACCGCCTCGAACAGCGGATCGTCGATACCGCGCGACTGCACCGCGGCGGCGACGCCCGCCTGGTTGAAGCCGATCGCGACATCGGCGAAATCGACGTCGTTGCGATAGAGCGACAGCGTCACGGCCGTGGCGCTGTAGCGCAGCAGCGGATCGAGGAAGGCAAGGTCGCTCGTCACCGAGCCGAAGCTGCCGTCGACGCCGCCCGCGCCGGTGACGATCACATAATCGGTGCGGCCGTTGTAGTCGCCGTCCTCGGCGAGGACCGCGACGCTCGCGCCGCTGTCGATCGTGACGGTGCCGGTCGCATCGACCCGGTCGCCCTGGCCCGCGGCGTTGACCTCGACCTCATAGACCGAACCCGCCGCGAAGGTCAGGTCGCCCGCGACGGTCAGGCGGCCGATCGAATTGCCCGGGGTCAGCTTGCCGTCGCCGTTGATCGTCGTCGATCCGACGCTGCCGTTGCCGCCGAGCGCGCCGCCCGCGTTCACGGTGACGTCGGAGACGATCGAGCCGTTGACCGCGAGCTTGCCGCCGTCGACCGTGGTCGGGCCGGTATAGTCGCTGTCGCCCGACAGGTTCAGCGTGCCGTCGCCCGTCTTGACGAAGCCGCCGCTGCCCGAGATCGCGCCCGCGAACTCGCTGTTCGTGCTCTGGTCGACGGTGAGCTGGTTGTCGCCGAGAACGACCTGGGCATCGCTCTCGCCCACCAGACCGCCGATCGTCTGGTCGTTGCCGGTAATATCGAGCGAACCGCCTTCGCCGAGGTTGAACTCGGTTTCGGGGTTGATGATGCCGCCGATGCGGACCGCGCCGCCGAAGATGTTGGTGACGCCCTGGAAGGCATAGTCGCCCATGAAGGTCAGCGTGCCGGCGCCGCGCTTGTCGAGCGTGCCGCTGCCCGAGAAGGCGCCGAGGAAGTCATAATCGTCCGACCGGTTGAAAACGAAGCGGCCGTCGTTGACGATATTGCCCTCGAAGCTGCCCTCGGTGCCGCCCGCGCCCAGTTCGAAATAGCCGTTGCCTTCGGTGACGACATCGCCCTGGAGCAGGCCGGTCAGGACGAGGCCGCCGTTCGAGACGATGGTGCCGCCGGTGTGTCCCACCGTATCGGTATCGACGGTGAACACCGCGTCGCCGATCAGTTGCAGCTTGCCGCTGCCGCTGATCGTCAGTTCGTCGAGGTTGGACACGGTCTCGTCGTCGCCGAAGTTCAGCACGAGGAGGCCGTTGGTGACGACCGACGCGGTCAGGATCGGCGAATCGGCTTCGCCGCCGACCGTCACCTCATTGACCTGAAGCGCCGCGCCTTCTTCGATCGCGACATGGCCGAATTCACCGACCACGCCCGATGTCGACCAATAGCCCGCCGCGACCTGCAATTCCTCGAATCCGGCCGCCGCAGTGAGCTGCTGCGCTTCGGTGAGTTCCAATATGTCGCCGTCGAGGGTCAGCCTGTCGGTCCCCTCGCCCGCGTCGACGAGGCCGGTGATGGCGCTGCCGGTGTGCAGGGTCACATTGTCGTCATAGGCGTCGAGCTGAACCGCAACCCCGCCTCCGCCGGTGAGCGTCCCCGAATTGGTGACGTTCGACTGGACATGGGCAATGATCGCCGCGCCCTCCGCGCTCGAAATCGTGCCGCTGTTGGTGAAGACGCCGGTGAGCCCCGCGGTGTCGGCGAGATCGGTCTGGATGAGCACGCCTCCGACGGCACCGTCGATCGTGCCGGCATTCTCGACCGATCCGCCACCCGACAGGATGATGCCGAAGCGGTCGCCGCCGATCGTGCCGCCTTCGCTGTTGACGACGCTCGCCGCATAGTCCGCGGCATCCTGTCCGTCATAGGCGAACATCGAGATGCCGTCGGCGAGCGCGCTGCCCGTTCCGGTGATCGTGCCGCTGTTGGTGACGCTGCCGCCGCCGATCAGGCGGACGCCGTCGTTCGATTCGCCCGCGATGGTCCCGCTGTTTTCAACCTCGGTGCCGATGGCGAGGCCAACCAGCCCATTGATGTCTTCATCGAATTGATAGGCGGTGGTGATCCCCGCGCCCGCGCCCGAGATGGTGCCGCTGTTGGTCACGCTCGACGCGGCGGTGGTGATCGTGATGCCCGCATCGGGCGCCGCGTCGAAGCCGTCATAGCTACCGTCGCCGCGGATGGTGCCCGCATTGTTCACCGCAAGCGTGCCGGTCGCGAAGGAATAGATGCCCGAGGTCGCGCCGGTGATCGTTGCGCCCTCGGCATTGGTGACCGTCACGTCGGCGCGCGAGCCCTGCGAGACGGCGGCACCGAAATCGCTGACGATCATGCCGCTATTCTCGAGAGTAGCGGTCGACATGTCGCTGCCGAAGCCGACGCCATAGCCGCCGCCTCCGCTACCGCCGAGCTCGCCGGTGCCGCGGATCGTCCCCGAATTGATGATGCTGGCGGTCAGGCCGCTGCGGTCTTCGCTCACATCGGTGTTGATCGCCGTTCCCTGGATGAAGACGCCGCCGGCGACGCCCGTAATCTCGCCTGCATTGTCGACGGCGCCGCCGCCCGACAGGATGATGCCGAAGCGCTGACCGACGATCGAACCGCCGTCCTGATTGGTGACGAGCGCGCTGTAATCCTCGTTCGCCTGATCGACCTGCGCATACATCGAGATGCCGTCGGCATCGCTTCCGATCTGGCCGTAGATCGTGCCGCTGTTGGTCACGCTGCCACCGCCGATCAGACGAACGCCATCGCTGCTCTCGCCGATGATCGTGCCCTCGTTGACGACGCTGGTACCGGTCGCCCGGCCCTCGAAGACGCCGGGGCTGACCTGAAAGGGGCCGGTGGTGATGCCGAACTGGCCGCCCACGATCGTGCCCCGGTTGGTGATCAGCGCATCGGGGGTCAGGATATTGATCCCGGTCTGCGCATCGCCGCGGATCATGCCGTCATTCTCGACGATCAGCCGGCTGGTATTGGCCGTGATGGCGGTTCCGCCCGAAGCGATTTCGGCATCTTCCGCATTGTTGATGACAAGGTCGCCGGTCGACTGGCCGACGATGCCGAGCGCCTGACCATTGATGATCCCGGCGTTATTGATCGTCGCGGTTTCGAGCGAGCCGCCGGCGACGAGACCGAGGAAGCCGGTCACCACGCCTTGATTATTGTCGAGCGTCGCGCTGCGGCCTTCCTGTTCGGGAGTCGCGCCCATCACGATGCCGATGGGCGTGACCGCCGTAGCGGGGTTGTAGACGCCGGTGCTGCGGATCGTGCCGCTGTTCGTGATCGTCCCGCCACCCGACAGCACGGCGCCGAAGGTCTGCCCCTCGATCAGGCCGTCCTCGTCGTTGACGATCGACCCGATGCCCGTGACCCCCTCGGCGATCACGCCTTCGAATTCGCTGATCGCGACGCCGATTCCCGCCGCGCCAGTGGCGCTGTTGCTGCCCTGGATGGTGCCGCTGTTGACCACCGAACCGCCGCCGGTCAGCGCAACCGCTGCGCCGCCGCCGCCGATGATCGTGCCGCTGTTGGTGACGCTGCTATTGGCCGCCAGCGCCTCGAAGACTCCCGGGCTGCTCTGGAGCACATTGGTGGTGATGCCCGACAGCGCGCCACGGATCGTGCCGCTGTTCTCGATCACCGCATCGGCGCTCAGGATATTGACGCCGTTCTGGCTCTGGCTCTGGATCAGGCCGGCGTTGTTCAGCGCCAGCGTGCTCGTGTTGACGGTGATCGCATTGCCGCCGACGAGAATCTGGCCGTCTTCCGCATTGTTGACCGCCAGCACGCCGCTCGACGCGCCCAATATGCCGAATGCCTGTCCGTTGATGATGCCATCGTTTTCGATCGTGACGGTGTCGAGCGATCCCGCCGCGACAATGCCGATGAAGCCCTGAACGAGCCCCTCGTTGGTCAGCGTCGCGCTGCGCCCTTCCTGCTCGGGGGTAGCCCCCATGACGATGCCGATCGGGGTCTGGGCGCCGGGGATCGTCGGGTTATATTGGCCCGTGGCGCGAATCGCGCCATGGTTCTCGATGGTCCCGCCGCCCGACAGCACCACTCCGAAAGTCTGTCCCTCGATCGCCCCATCGCCGTTGTTGACGATCGTGCCGATGCCATCGACACCCTCGGCGATCGCGTCGGGGAATTCGGAGATCGCGACGCCGATCCCGTTGACGCCGCTGCCGGGAAAGCCGTTCAGACCACGGATCGTGCCGTCGTTGGTGACGCTACCGCCGCCGGTCAGCGACACGCCGGCCCCGGCCTCGCCGCTGATCAGGCCGCTATTGACGACCACCGTGTCGGCCGCGCGTGCTTCGGGCGGAAGATTTTCGCCCTCTTCGTCCTCGCTGAAGAAATAGGAGGTCGCGATGCCGTTCGCGGCGCCGCTGATCTCGCCGCTATTGGTGATCTCCGAACCCGGCTGCGCGATCACGATGCCGCCGCTCGGGCGGCTGTCGAGGCCGCCCGGCCCGGTGCCGTTGCCACGGATCGTCCCCGCATTGTCGACGATCACCGCGCCATTGTCGGCATAGATGCCGATGTCGTCCCCGACGACTTCCTCGTCCGCACCGACCGAGATTTCCTGCGTATCGGGCTGATCATTGTGGATGCCGAAGGATTGCGCCTGCACAGGCGTTCCGAGTTGCAGAATCGAAAGTCCGGCGATCGCGCTCGTCGCGAGCAGGCGCGATTTTGAAATGGTCGACATGATATGGTTACCCCCTGGTTCTGAAGTCCGAGCGAAAGGGTCTCCGCAAGCGCACTGCGCTACGGCCTTCCTTCTTCCGCGATGTTCGTCACGACCCCCGTGATCGACGGCTTATTAACCGCTTAACAACAGCCCTATTTTATCCGCCGCCTTGGCGTCATCCCCCGGCGGGGGGGTCTTCACGCAAAAAATGGTGCCAACCGGCGCATCAGCGCCGCCTCGCCATTGACGCCGCATTTCTGATAAATCTGCTTGATTTGGCCGCGCAGCGTCTCGCTCGTGACGCCGCGTTCCTCGCTGATCTGCGGCCGCGTCTTTCCCTCGAACAGCCGCAGCGCGATATCGGCTTCGGCCAGGCTCAGTCGATAGATTGCCGACAGATAGGCGGTCACGCCCGCGCGGTCGCGCCGCGGTGCGTTGACGACCAGAATCGCGTGGGGCAGCCTGCCGAGCGACCACTCGCGCTCGGGCAACCGAAAGCCTTCGATCATCAGCGGTTCCGATTCATCGGTCGCCGCGAGCATCGTGCGGACATGCGGCGCGCCACCCTCCACCAAAAGTTCCTGGATCAGGGCGCGCAGCGTGTGGGGCGCACCGTTGGCGTCGATGGACTGCCCCACACACCGCACGGCCCCGGACTGCAACAGAGCCTCCGCCGCGACGGTATGGGCGAGCAGATGGCCGCGCGCGTCGATGATGAAGGCATTGATGGCGATCGCGTCGAAGGCACCCGCAAATAAATGCGCCTGATGCCCCTCGAGCTTCTCCTGCAACCGCACCGCGCGGCGCGCTGCGACGGCGGCCTCCGCAAAGATCTGGCGCTGGGCCGGAGTGGTTCGCCCGTCACGCCGGCTGCGCAGCGTCGACAGCCCGACGATCCCGAAATCGTCGACGACCAGATTGGTCTGGCAGCCGAAGGGAATACCGATTTCCTCGCACCATTCGATATAGTCGCGCGATGCGAGGCTCGGGATCACCGCGTCATAATGATCTTCGTGCAGGATCGGATCATAATGTCCGCGGGCGACCTGGCGGTTCGAGGCCGCGACGCGAAAATTGGCCGTTTCGCTGTACCAGTCATGGCTTTCGGGCTTTCGGATCATGGCGGGCGTGAAGCTGGTCACCATGTTGAAGGGGATATCCCGCCCCGCGCCGACGCCGATCAGCTGCCCGCGGGAGGAACCCGTGCGGCTCGCCATCGTGTCGAGCGCGCCGAGCCATTTGCCGGGATCGAGCGCCGCATCGAGAAAAAGATCGTCCCAATCATATGGGTGCCGCTGCCGCATCCGCTTTTCTACCCCCGTCCGCGCGACCGCGGCGGGTGGTCAATCCGCGCGCGCCGCAATGGCATTGCCCCATCCGATCCGCCCCCCCGGCGGATCCGTGACAGGCCCTCATGCTATCGGCCGCGGCCCGAAAGCGTCCATCCCGGAATGTATGGTCGTTTCAAAAAATCATGCCGGACCAAGCGCATCGGCGACATGTTCGGGATGGGAATAGGCCAGCATCTGGCCGGCGCCCTCGACCCGCTGCAGCGGCGTATCGGGCAATCGGGCGCGCCAATAGGCGATCGCCGCTTCGGGCGCGTGGAGCACATAGTCGGCCGCCTGGACGATGCGCCACCGATCCTTGCCGGGCAGCGGCGCGACGTCGAAACCCGTCGCCCAGGCGCGCTGCTCCTCGACATAGCCGCGAATGCGCCCGCGCCCGAAATCGCGCGTCGCGCGCAGATAATCGGCGATGAACTGCGGATCGCTTTCGGCGAGCGCGAGATCGGGGGCACTGTCGCGGAACGAGCGGATCATGCCGTCGCGCAGCCGCGTCGCGGTCCCGAAACGGGCGAGCGTGCGGATCGTCAGTTCGATAAGGGCCGGATTCGCCGCGAATCGCCGTTTCACGATGCCGAGCGGGCCGCGATCATGCGGCGTATGCGAGATGGCGGGCGTCGGATTGACGAGGATCGCGCGATCGACAAGATCGGGTTGGTGGAGCGCCAGGCTCACGGCCGCCTGCCCGCTGCCCCGCGCGATCAAGTCGATCCTTTCGATGCCCAGCCTGTGGCATAGCGCAGCGACATCGTCCGACGCCACGCGATACGGCGGCAGTTGATCGCGCGGCGCGTCGGTGTCGCCGAATCCGGGACGATCGATCGCCAGCGCGCGGAAGCCCCGCTTCGCCAGCACCCGCACGAGACGGGTCGGCGGCGCCCGCGCCGTGATCGTGCTGTGGAGGATGAGGATCGGCCGCCCGCCCGCCGGTCCATAATCCGAATAGGCGACCGTGCGGCCGCCGACCTGGATCGACGCATTGGGAAGAACATGGCCGCCGAGGATCGACACTTCGGGTTCGGCATCGACCTGGTCGTGCGACAGGGCGGCGGAGACCAGTCGCACGATTTCCGCCGCATTGCTCGCGCCGAGGATGAGATGGATATTCTTCATCTCGGCATCGACGACCGCGTCCGACAGCCCCAGGGCCTCGGCGATCTCCGCGCGGCTCTTGCGGACGGCGATCGCGCGGGCGATCGCGAACTGCCGGTCGGTCAACCCGAAAAGGTCATGAAAGGCGGCGCCGACGTCCCGATCGTCACTCATCGCGAGCGTCTGTCCCACGAGCATGGGAATCGTATCGAGCCCGAACTTCGTCTTGATCTCCGCGAGCATGTTGCGCGCCGATACGTAGGAACAATCCATCGATCGTGCCGCCTCGCGCAGGCCGCCGGTTTCGACCAGATGCCACAGAAGCTCCGATTGACGGTCGGACAGCGCGAATATCCGAGCCACGTCGCCCCGCGACGCTGGATCATGGCGGCCGGCTGCGTCGCACAAGGAAGTGGTCATCAGATGAAGGGCGCCCCGCTTTGATCGAGCCTCAATCCACACGATTCCTGCCCGGAAAACAAGCACCGAAAGCTGCCGGCCGGCACAGCATTATATTAACTGGTCGCGCTCTATTTTCGGTCCGATAGCAACAGGCTGGGCGAACGATGCGGCAACCGAACAGCGCGATTCTTGCGGCCCTATGGCTCGCGTCATCCACCAGTTCGGTCGCGGAAGCTCAGCAGGCTGCGGTTGACGGCATGCCGGCCGTGCTGATCGAACCGCTGCGCGAAGGGGCCAGGATCGAAAACTATGTCGCGGAGATGGTTCGGCTGGTCCGGTCGGTCGATCGAGCGGACGATGGTCTCGATGCCGACGACATAAGGTTCGAGATGGCCGAGCGCGCGGCCCGCACCCGCGCCGGCGAGATTCAGCGTGTCCTGACCCACGATTTCGATGGCGACTTCCGGGTCACGCGCGAAGAGGTCGAATGGGCTGCGCTGGGCCGGAATCAGTCGCGAAGCCACGAGACGAAAGAGATGTTTCGCCGCTTCGACGGCAATCGCGACGGCGCCATCACGCTTCAGGAAATTGCCGCGGGGGTGCGCGATCGAGGGCCGACCCGGCAGCTCGACGATCTGCTCGCGCTCGATCCCGATGGTGACGCCAAACTCAGCGCAAAGGAACTGCGTTTACTCGTGCAGGCTATATTCGAGGCGCTCGACAAGGATGGCGACGGCGAGTTGTCGAAGGCCGAGTTCTCGGCGATCGAGGCGCAGTGGAAAGAAGCGCGCCTGTTGCGCCACGCCGCGACCTGCCCCTTGCCGCCGGTGCCCGCCAACGCAAAGCTGGTCCTTTACGGCAGCAACGATGCACAGGCGCTCTCGTCGGTGGCGATCGGCGGGAACGACAAGGCAACCACGCTTCTGGATGTCGCCATCGAGCCGGGAAGCGAGCAGCTCTACCTGATACTGGTTTCCCGCCAATCGATGCTGTGGCGCCTCAGCGGAGAAACGCGCCGCGTCGCCCATGTCGTCGTCTCGTCATCGAGCGCCGCCGAAAGCGATGTTTCGGCATCGGGCGTTGTCGGAATGCCCCAATCGAAGGTCACGATTTCACGGTCCGATTGCCCGGAAGCCTTCGGAACCATGAGTTACAGCGAGCCGGAAAAGGCACGCGCGTCCATTCAGATATCGTTGCGACGTCCGCCGGATATCATTCTTTCCAGCCCCAAGGCGCAACGTCTGTCGCTGCCTTCGGGCGACGTGATCCGCGCGGATGAACGGGAAACGCCGGTTGCCAGCGGCTTCGATCCCGAGATGTGGAAACAGGCGCTGCAAAGCTGGGAGGCGGGCGTCGTCACCATAAATCCGCGCGACGTCATCGCACGGACTTCGGTCGAATCCTATCAGGTCATGCCGGGTACAATGGGTCTCGCTCAATTGATCGGATCGGGCACATTGGTCAGGGAAGCTTCCGATCGATACCGGCTCGTTCGGCCAATTCCGCATTTCCCGATCAATTTGAACGGAGGCCAGTCCTTCACGCTCGTGATAGCGAAAGGCGTGCCGGTCCCGGCGGGAGAGCCCGGCTATATCTGCCTGATATCCGAAGAGACCGGCGAGGCACTGACCCGATACTGCAGACCGCCGACTGTGCAAGCGACGCAATAGCCCGATTCGGGCCGGGTATCGCCCGAGGCAGACTGCCCGAGGCAATCCTCGCGCCTTCAGCGACAGAAGGGAGCCGAACCCATGCGGGCGTTCACCCTGCCGGGTTGCCGCGTTGGAGGCGCTCCACGGCAAGATCGGACCGATCGACGCCCCAATCCGCCAGACCGGCGGGCCAGTCGCCACCCGTGATCAGCGCCTCCGTGGCGGCAGCCATCGCGGGAGCGGTCTGCAGACCATAGCCGCCCTGACCCGCCAGCCAGAAGAAACCTTCCGCATCGGGCGCGAAGCCAGCGACCGGAACGCGGTCGTGCGTGAAGGTGCGCAACCCCGCCCAGCTATGGCTGATCCGCCGAACGGCGAGCGAGGTATAATGTTCGACCTTCGCCGCCGCGAGCGCGATATCATAGTCCTCCGGCTGGGCGTCGGTCGGCTCGCTCGGAACCTCGTCGACGGGACAGGCCAGCAAGCGCCCCGATTCGGGCAGCATGTAGAAATCGTCGACCGCTGTCTTGGTGAACGGCCAGTCGCCGATCTCCTGATCCGGCGGCGCGTCGAAAACGATGATCGTCCGGCGCAGCGGGCGGAGGCCGAGCGGCGCGACGCCCGCCAGGCGCGCGACCTCGTCGCACCAGGCGCCCGCCGCGTTGACGAGGACGGGAGCCGCGAACCGGTCGCCGGCCGTGGTGGTCGCGATCCAGCTCGCCCCTTCGCGCGCGACCGCGACGACGCGGGCACCCGCGATCGACTGGCCGCCCGCGCGCTTGATCGCGGCGCGATAATCCTGCTGCAGCGCTTCGCTGTCGAGGCGGCGGGCGGTCCGGTCGAGCACGGCGGCGACGATCCCGTCACCCCCGCACCGCAGGACCGGAACGATGCCCCGCACGGCATCGGCGTCGAGGCGTTCAAGCCCGTCGCTATAGGGTCGCATCTCCGCCTCGAGCGCGTCGAGCCCGGCGAGCATCTCCGGCGGCGCGATGAACAGCGCGGGGGACGAGCGCGACAGCGCGGTGCCGTTCGCGCCCACGGTTTCGAAATGAGGACGGCTGAACGCCGTCATGCCGCGCACGACCGATTTGCCGATGCCGAAATGATAATAGGTCGCGCTCCGGCCACTCGAATGATAGCCGAAGCTGTCCTCGGCCTCGAGCAGGAGGGTCCGGCCGTGCGGGGCGAGCCGCGCGGCGGCCGACACCCCGGCGATGCCGCCGCCCACGATCAGAAAATCGGCTGTCTGCAATTGCTGCTCCTTTTCGACCGCCCTGCGTTTGCCGGCGGCTATAGCGGCTTCGGCCGCTCCCTCCTAGTTCGCGGCGATGCGGATGATGCCGACGCCCTTCACAATGTCGATGCGCGTGCCGAAAGGCTCCGACAACCGCTGGAGCCGTTCGAGAATGCGGGCGCCGGTTGCCGCGTCCGCCATGTGCGGCACCCCGCGCGCCGCACCGGTCGCGGTGACGCCGAGGTCGATCGGATAGAGGCGCACCTCGGTCAGCCGTCCGTCGCGAAAATGGGTGGTCGCGATCACCGATTCATAAAGATTGGGATCGGAAAAGCTCTTCGCGTTGCGCGCCTGAAGCAGCTCGGGGGTCGTGACGCTGCCCGGCGTGACACCGAACTGGTCGAACATATCGGCGGGCACGTCGTCGAGCGAATTGTTCATCATCGCGAAGTTGCCGAGCGAATAGAAGATCGGCTTGCCCTTGTAGATCTCGATGCCGCGAAGCTGGTGCGGCCCGTGCCCCATATAGACGTCAGCGCCCGCGTCGATGATCTGGTGGGCGAGGCCGGGCGCGAAGTCGGCGGGGGTCTGGCTGGCGTTGCCGGGTTCGTGATTGTGCAGCGAAAAGACGACGAAATTGCCGTTCTGCCTGGCCTGCCGCACCGCGAGCAGATTGGCGGCGAGATCCTTCGGGTTGAGGTCATAGCCGATCGTCATCGGGGTGGTCGGCGCCTCTACCGCGCGAAAGTCCCGGCCCTTGATTCGCACCGGCGCGCCCGGCTTCGTTCCGGTGATACGGGCCAGCACCGCAAGGTCGGCCTCGGATACCTGTCCGACCTCGGTGCTACGGATCGTATTGGCGCCGGGACGGCCGGGCACGCGGCCCAGCGGATCGGCCGCGGGCGTCATGGGCGTGAAGGTCGTCGTCGCCGAGACCAGCGCGACGCGCCCCTGCGGTCCGTCATAATAAGCGGGCGCGCGCGCTTCGGCCATCGTGCGCCCGGTTCCGGCGCGCACCAGATGCGCGGCATCGAGCAGCTTCAGCGTCTCGATCATCCCCTCGACACCCCAGTCGGTCGCGTGGTTGTTGGCGTGGCCGACGATGTCGATCCCCATGGCGGCGACCTCCTTCGGCACGCCCGGGTCGGCGAGCATCCAGGTGCCGCCCGATTCGGCCTGCGGCGACCCCTTGAAGGTCGCAAGATCAAGCGCGGTCGTCTCGAAATTGCCGAAGGTCACGTCGGCGCCGCGCAGGATGCGGAGCATATCGGGCGCCTGCTTCTCCAGCGTCGCCAGCATCGGGCGCAGATAGATGAGGTCGCCGACGGCGGCGAGGCTGAAATCGCCCGCGATCGGCGTGCTGGGGACCGGCGTGGTTTCGAGCGCTTCGCTGCCGCGCGGCTGGGCCTGAACCGAAAGCCCGGTCAGCGCGATCGCGGCGGACCCGGTGAGCGCCAGAAGGCGCAGCGCCCCGGAGCGGGCAAAGGGACGGGCGAAATGGATCGACATGCTGATGCTCCCCTGATGTGAAGCGACAGCGAATAGGCGGCGGCGCTGACACCAACCTGTCACAGGTCAATCGGCGCGGAGAAATCGCACCGTCACGCACAGCCCCCGCCCCGTCCGGCCATCGGCCAGCTCGATCTCCGCGCCCATGCGCTGCGCCAGAGCGCGCGCGATCGGCAGGCCCAGGCCGGTCCCCGGCGGCTGGCCGCGTCCCTGGATGCGATAGAAGCGATCCCACACCTTCTCGCGCTCCTGTTCGGGAATGCCGGGGCCGTCGTCGTCGATCTCGACCAGCGGTCCGCCCGCACCGTTCGTCAGGCGGACCGAGACCATCCCGCCCGGACGGCTGTAGCGTATCGCATTGTCGAGCAGATTGCCGATCAGTTCGGCGGCAAGCGTCGGCTGGCCCATCGCCATCACCGGACCCTCGCCCTCCTTTTCATAGCTGATGACCCGGTCGGCCGAGGCCTGCGCCGCGCGCTCTCCGGTCACGCCGGCGGCGATGTCGGCAAGGTCGAACGGCCGCACCGATATCGTCCCCTGATCCTCGCTCCGCGCGAGCGCGATCAACTGGCGCAGCAATTGCTCGAGCGTGTCGAGCGCATGAGGGATGTCGGTCAGCGCCGCCTGGCCCTGCCGCGATTGAGGGCCATAGCGTTCGAGCACGTCGAGCTGCACGCGTGCGACCGCCAGCGGCGTGCGCATCTGGTGCGAAGCGTTCGACGTGAATTGGCGCAGCGATTCGCTCGCGCGCTCCAGCCGCGCCATCAAGCCGTTGAACGCGGCGACGAAAGGTCGGATTTCGGTCGGGGTCGCTTCGTCCACGTCGAGTCTAACCGAGGGAGAAGCGGCACGCCGGGCCGCCTCGACCTGTCCGGTCAGCATGGCGAGCGGACGCAGACCCCAACGGATCGCCAGCCAGAACAGCAGGCCGGTGACGACCAGCGCCGTCAGCCCGATCATCAGAACCTGGTGCAGGAAGGCGCGTTCGTGCGCCAGCCGATCATCGACATAATCGGCGATCTGGATCGCGATCAGCCGGTCGTCGCCATGCGCGCGGCGGATTTCCATCGCGATCCGCGCGGGCTTTCCATGCAGCATACCGTCGCGCAGATAGGCAGCCTGCGTGACCTCGCGCGCGTCGGCGGGATCGAGATAGCCGCGTACCAGTTCGGTCCGGCGATAGGCGTTGGTAAAGGTGGTCGGCGGGTGACGGTCGATCGTGCCGTCGCCGACCGGGCTATAGTCAGCGGGCGGGCGCAGCGCCGCATCGCCCGCGATCAGCCGGTCGCCGCGCCAGACACTATAGTGGACGACCGGCCGCGCGCGCCGTTTCAGCAGGTGGACCGCAAGCGGCACCAGCCGCTCGCGGTCGCTTGCCGGGCTGTTGTAGGCAAGGCTCAAGGTGCGCACCGATCCGATCAGCACCCGGTCGACCGTATCGGCTTCGTTGTTGCGCGCGACCAGCGTCGTGATGATACCGAAGAACAGCACGAGCGCGGTTAGCGGCAGGAGGACCGCGGCAGTCAGGCGAAAGCGCAGCGAAGGGGGCAGGCGACGCATCGGTTCAATCGGTCTCGATCATATAGCCGAGCCCGCGGACCGTGCGAATCGCAGGGCCCGACGGCTGCAGCTTGCGGCGCAAGCGGCCGACATAGACTTCGAGCGCGTTCGGAGTGACCGCATCCTCGAAATTGAAGACTTCGGCGGCCAGCCTTTCTTTCGGAATCACCTTGCCCGGCCGCCCCATCAACGTTTCGAGCACCGCCAGTTCGCGGCGGCGGAGGTCGAGGATCCGGCCTTCGAGCGATACGGTACGGCTCGACCGGTCGAACGACAGCGCGCCGATCCGCAGCACCGGGTCGGCCGTGCCCTGGCTGCGCCGGACGAGCGCGCGCAGGCGCGATTCGAGTTCGCGCGGACTGAACGGCTTGGCCATATAGTCGTCAGCGCCGCGGTCGAGGCCGGTAACACGGTCGTCGATCATGTCGCGCGCGGTCAGGATCAGGATCGGCGTCGCGACCCCCCGCGCGCGCAGCGCCCCCAGCACGTCCAGTCCGTCGATGTCGGGCAGCCCCAGGTCGAGGACGATGGCGCTATAGGGCTCGCGGTCGGCAAGCTGCAGCGCGTCCTCGCCATTCGCCAGACAATCGACCGCGAAGCCGGCCGCTTCCAGCGACGCGGCCATGCCGCGCGACAATCGCTCGTCGTCCTCCACCAACAGCACGCGCATGACCCGATCCCGCTTCGCCTCCTCGTCTTTCCACCGGAAATTACAGCCTGCCTCTATCCAGGCATATGGAAATGTCACGCTTGAGGCCGATAATTTTCCATTCCTTGCGCCAAAGCCGCGCCTTCGCATTTGGTGTCAGCTTCGTGACAGCGATCCCCGGTAAGGCGGCGGCATTCGCGCCTTGCCCGCCGCGCCGACGGAGAATCGGAACATGGAGATCAACCTGCCCCTGCTCGCGGGAGCGACCTTGTCCTTATGGGCCGCAGCGCCATCGGCCGCGGCCGCGCCGGCGGCGAGTCCCGACGCCGCCGGCGCACGACTCGACGCGCTCTTCGCGCGCTGGGCGCATGACGATACCCCGGGCTGTTCGATCGCGATTTCGCGGAACGGACAGCCGATCGCGATGCGAAGCTATGGCATGGCCAGCCTCGAACTCGGCGTTCCGGCCACCGTCGACAGCATCTACGAGGCGGGATCGGATTCGAAGCAGTTCACCGCCGCCGCGATCCTGATGCTGGTGCGCGAGGGCAAGATGTCGCTGGACGACGACGTCCGCAAATATCTTCCCGAATTGCCCGCTTATGCCGCGCCGGTGACGATCGCGCACATGCTGCACCACACCAGCGGCCTGCGCGATTGGGGATCGGTCGCGGCGATCGAGGGATGGCCGCGCAATTCGCGCACCGCGAACAACGACGATGTGCTGAAAATCGCCGCGCGCCAGACCGAGCTCAATTTCGCGCCGGGCAGCCATTATCTCTATAGCAACAGCAATTACAATCTGCTGGCGATCGTCGTCGACCGGGTCAGCGGGCAATCGCTCGCCGATTTCACCCGCGACCGCATCTTCGCGCCGCTCGGCATGACCAGCACGCGCTGGCGCGACGATCATGGCGACATCGTGCTCCGCCGCACCGGTGCCTATGAATATGAGGACGGCGTCTGGCGCAACGAGCAGGTGATCGAGGACGCCTATGGCAACGGCGGTCTGCTCACCACCGTCGGCGATCTCGTCAAATGGCAGGCGGCGCTCGACAGCGATGCCTTCGGGCCGGGCTTCACCGCCCAGATGCAGCAGACGACGAAACTCAATGACGGCACGCCGATCGCCTATGCGCTCGCGCTGGTGAACCTCGACCATCGCGGCGAGCAGGAGGTCAGCCATTCGGGCTCGACCGGCGGCTATCGCGCCTGGATGGCGCGTTATCCGGCTCAGCGGCTCGCCGTGTCGCTGCTCTGCAATGCGGGCGATGCCGATACGCCGGTGCTCGGGCGCGCCGCCGCCGACATCTTCCTGCCGGACGAAAGCGCCGAACCGGCCTATGCGCCGCGGGGTGCCGCGCCGACCGGTCTCTATGCCGATGGCGTCAGCGGTGCGCCGCTGCGCTTCGAGGCCGACGGCAAGGGCGGCTTGCGCGCCGATGGCCGCGCGCTCGTTCCGGTCGGCCCCGGCCGCTGGATGCTGCGCGAGGATGTTTTCGCCTTCGGCACGAAGGGCGCGCTGGTCCGCGAAACGCGCGAGGGAGAAAAAATCCCCTATCGCAAGGTCGACGCCGTGACCGCGGCCGATCCCGCGCCTTATGCCGGGCGCTTCTGCTCGGCCGACACCGGAACCTGTCTCAGCTTTCAGGCGCGCGGCGGCCAGCTTGTCTACAGCGGCCCGCGCTGGGCCGACCAGATGCTGACGCCGGCCTATCGCGACGTGTTCACCGGCGACGCCGCGCCGCGCGCCTCGCGCGTCGTCGTCAAGTTCCAGCGCGACGCCGCGGGCGCCGTCACCGCGCTCCGCTTTGGCGAGAACCGCGCCTTCGACCTGCTTTTCACGCGAGCGGACTGACCGCCGATTTCATTCAACGCCATTCAAAAAAGGGGAATATCCATGCGTAACGATCGGACCGGGCTGAAAAGCCTGTTGAGGAGCGGCAGCGCCGCGATGGGCCTGATGCTCGCGCTGGCCTATAGCGGCGCGGCGGCGGCGCAGGAGGCTGGCGACGAAGCCGACACCGGGGATTCGGCGATCGTCGTCACCGGCTCGCGCATCGACCGCAAGGGCTTCGATGCGCCGACCCCGACCACCGTGGTCGGCGAATCCGAACTGGCGCAGGGCGCGCGCCCTAGCATCGCTCAGGTGCTGAACGACCTGCCGCAGTTCCGCGCGACCGTGTCGCCGAACAGCACCAACGCCAACACCAACTCCAGCACCTCGGCGATGGACCTTCGCGGCCTCGGCGCCACCCGTACGCTGACCTTGCTCAACAACCGCCGCTTCAACGGCGCGTCGGACCTCAACAGCATCCCGCAGGATATGGTGAAACGGGTCGAGATCGTCACCGGCGGCGCGAGCGCGGCCTGGGGTTCGGGCGCGATCGGCGGCGTCGTCAACATCATCCTCGACGACAATCTGACCGGCCTGAAGCTCGGCGTCCAGAACGGCATGTCGACGCGCGGCGACGGCTATCGCTACAGCATCAACGGCAGCTTCGGCACCGAATTCGCCGGCGGCCGCGGCCATTTCATGATCGGCGGCGAATATCAGAACGACAACGGCATTCTCAGCCGTAACGCACGCAAGAATGTCGGCAGCGCCGACCTGTTCACGCCCGCGGGCAGCGACGAACAGATCCTGGTGCGCGACGTCAACCCGGCCAACACGGGCCTCGACGGCCTGATCACCACCGGCGCGCTCAAGGGCATGACCTTCGCCGCCGACGGCTCGCTGCGCCCCTATCAATACGGCAGCATGATCAATCAGGACGGAACGCTGATGGTCGGCGGCGAAGGCCGCGGCATCGGCGACCAGAAGTCGCTCGCCAATCCCTATCAGCGCGTGAACAGCTATGCCCGCGCGAGCTTCGAGGTCGGCGATGCGACGTTCTGGATCGACGGCCTCTATAGCCGCATCTGGGCCAAATATCCCTTCTATGCCGAATATGGCAATTACACGCTGAAGGCCTCGAACCCCTATCTCGACGGCATCCGCAGCCAGCTCGGCGCGGGAGAGACGACGGTCAAGATCGGCCGCGTCTTCGAAGATTACGGCATGCGCACCTTCGATTATTACCGCCAGAACGTCGAAGGCGGCATCGGTGTCGACGGCAGCTTCGCCGACGGAGCATGGCGCTATTCGGCCTATTACAACCATGGCGAACTGCGCAACATGCAGAGCTATCACAACCAGATCGTCGGCTCGAAGATGACCGAGGCGCTCGACGCGGTCCGCGTCGGCGACAGCATCGTCTGCGCGGTCGCGCTGACCGATCCGACCACCGCCTGCCGTCCGCTGAACATCCTCGGCGCGGGCCGTGCCGATCCCGCCGCGATCGACTATGTGTTCGGCGACCTCGCCAAGGTCGTCTACACGACCAAGCTCGACAGCATGGGCGCCAGCCTGCGCGGCGACCTCTTCTCGACCTGGGCCGGCCCGGTCTCGGTCGCGTTCGGCGGCGAGGCGCGCTGGGAAAAGCAGGTGACGAACAGCATCGACCCGATTTCGACGGCGCGCGGGTTCAGCCGCTTCAACTTCTCGCCGCTCGACGGCGGCTTCAACGTGCAGGAAGGCTTCGGCGAAGTCGCGGTGCCGCTGCTCGACCAGCCGTTCAGCAAGCTCGATTTCAGCGCCGCCGCCCGCTACAGCCATTACAGCACCAGCGGCGGCATCTGGTCGTGGAAGCTCGGCGCCACCGACCGCATCTTCGACAATCTGCTGCTGCGCGTGTCGCGCTCGCGCGACATTCGTTCGGGCAGCCTGGCCGAACTGTTCACGACGCGCACGACCACCTTCTCGACCGTGTCGGAAGATGGTCAGACCTATAGCGTCACGCGCTACGGCGGCGGCAACCCCAACCTGAAGCCCGAAGTCGGCAGCACGCTGACGATCGGGGCGGTCTTTACCCCGACCTTCCTGCCGGGCTTCAATCTCGCGGTCGATTATTTCGACATCAAGCTGCGCGACGCGATCACCTCGCCGAACGCCCAGGACGTCATCACCGCGTGCGGCAACGGCAACCAGAACGCCTGCTCGCAGATCACGCGCGACGGCCAGGGCCGCCCGACCGAGATCAACTCGACCTATCTGAACCTGGCGCAGTACAAGACCAGCGGCGTCGACATCGAGGCGAGCTATCAGCAGCCGGTCGGCGGCGGTACGCTTCGCCTGCGCGCACTGGCGACCTATGTGTCGAAGGTCGTGATCGACGACGGCATCTCGGTCATCGATCGCGCCGGCGACGTCGGCGACGTCACCTTCGGCACGCCGCACTGGCGCGGGACCGGCAGCGTTACCTACGGCAGCGATAACGCGAGCTTCACGGCGCGCGTCCGCTATGTCGGCGGCGGAGAATATAACCATCTGCTGAACATCGCGAACAACGACACCTCGGCCCGGGTCTATGTCGACCTCAACGCGCAGGTGAATGTCGACGAGCGCTTCACGCTCTTCGCCAACGTCAACAATCTGTTCGATCGCGATCCGCCGCTGAGCCCGGCGGGATCGATCCATTATGACTCGATCGGCAGCTATGTGACGGTCGGCGCCAAGCTCCGCCTCTGATCGCCCCCGGATCATAGGCAAGGAAAAGGGCGGGCATCGCACGATGCCCGCCCTTTTTTGCGTCCCCCTCCGGCGCGAGGGCCGAAGGGGAAGCCTTATCGGATCATTGGACGCCCGCGGTCGCGAGCAGGATGCCGAGGCCGACGCTGGCGCCGTGCACGCTTTTCGTCTTTTCGACGTCGATCCACTCGTCGAGCGAATGGCCGCGTTCGGCATGCCCGCCCGAACCGATCGTGATCGCGGGGATGCCGAGGCTCATCGGGATATTGGAATCGGTCGAGGAATAGGAGGCGATGGGCGTCAGGCCCTTGGCGCGGATGATCGCTTCGGCGTTGCGAACGACCTCGGCGGTCGCGGGCGTCTGCCCCGCCGGGCGATCGCCGATCAGCTTGACGTCGGCGGTCACCGGCCCCTCCTTGATCGACCGCGCGGCATTCTCGTCCGCGACGCTCTTTTTGACGATCGCGAGGAAAGCCTGCTCGACCTTGGCGAGTTCCTCCGGATTCTCCGACCGCATGTCGAATTCCATGAAGACCTCGTTCGGGATCGAATTGACCGAGGTGCCGCCGCCCGTGACGCTGGCGGAATAGGTGGTTTTGGGCTTGGCGGGCACCGGAATCCTGTAGAAATCGACGACCGTCTGGCTCATCGCGACCATCGGATTGACGAGGCCGAAGGCGCCATAGCTGTGCCCGCCCGGTCCCTTGTAGGTGATGCGGTAGCGCCGCGACCCCACGCCGCCGGTGACGATGCGCGCCGGATCGGTGCCGTCCATCGAGATGAAGGTCTTGATACGGTCCTTATATTTGCCCTTGGCCATCATATAGCGGACGCCGCGCAGGTCGCCGGGGCCCTCTTCGCCGACATTGCCGACGAAGACGATGTCCTGCCGCACCTTGACGCCGCTTTCCTTCATCGCCCGCGCATAGGCGAGCAGAACCGCCAGGCTGCGCGTATCGTCGCCGATGCCCGGGGCGTGAAGCTGCGTGCCTTCGCGGCGAACCTTGATCGGCGTGCCTTCGGGAAAAACCGTGTCGAGATGGGCCGCGATCATCACGACCGGACCGCCCGCGGGCCCGGTGCCGCGATAGACGCCCGTGACATTGCCTTCCGGATCGATTTCGACATCGCTCAGCCCCGCATCCAGCAACATATCGCGATAGGCGGCTGCGCGCGCGGCTTCCTTGAACGGCGGCGCGGGGATTTCGGTGAGTTTGACGATCTCCGCCACGAGGCGATCATGATCGCGGTCCAGAATTTTGGCCGACTCTTCATAGGCTTTCGCCTTCAAGACCGCTTCCGGCCTTGATGGGTCCGCAGCCATGGCGACATGGGGCAAGGACAGGATCGCGGCCAGAGGAACGAGAGCGGTGCGTCGCATGAAAAGCCTTTCGCTGAAGAGATTGCCTCTGTCTCTGAAGGGCTTGCGAAAAGCGTGTCAAGCGAACTCATCGCAATTGCGGTGGAATGATCGATGCGTGACGGACGATGCGCACAATTGCGCCGTTTAACCGGCGAAACCGGCCATTTTTCGGTTCGACGAACATGGTTGGAGGCCCGAGCCGGAATCGAACCGGCGTATACGGATTTGCAGTCCGCTGCGTCACCACTCCGCCATCGGGCCTCAGGCGCAGATTTGCGTGGAGAGAGCGCCCCTAGCGATTTCGCTTCGCACTGGCAATGCGATTATTGGGCGATCGCCGACGATTGGCATCGATCCGCAACGATGCGGGCTTGGCGGCTCCCCCGTTGCCAGCTATTGCGCGGCGCAGGTTGACGGCAGGGCTGTATTACTATTGCAATACAGCATGGCATGGGCTAGGGCTGCGCGCAACGCTTTGGGTCCAGAGAATCGGAATCGGATGATGGCGACGAAATTGAGCGAGATGGGGGCGGCCGACATGCGCGCCGCGATGATCGACAGCCAGCTTAGGACGAACGACGTCATCGACCCTGCGGTGATCGGCGCGATGGGCGCTGTGGCGCGCGAGGCGCATGTGCCCGCGGCGCTCGCCGGCGTCGCCTATATGGACCGTGCGATCGATCTCGGCGCGGGCCGCGCGCTCAACCCGCCGCTCGTCACCGGCCGCCTGCTCGTCGCCGCCGATATCCGTGCCGGCCAGCGCGTGCTGCTGATCGGTGCCGCGACGGGCTATACCGCCGCGCTCCTCGCCCGGCTCGGCGCCGAGGTCCACGCCGTCGAGGAAGCGGCCGACCTGCTCGCCGCCGCACGCGCCGCGACGCCGGGCGCGACCATCCACTGGACCGAGGGCTCGCTCGCCGCCGGCGCGCCGAAGGCCGCGCCCTTCGACCGCATCATCATCGACGGCGCGATCGAAATCTTGCCCGACGCGCTTACCGCGCAGCTCGTCGAGGGCGGACGGATCGTCGCCGCGCAGCGCGACGGCAGCGTGACGCGCCTCGTGCAGGGCGTGAAGACCGGCGGCGCGGTAGCGCTCCGTTCGTTCGCCGACATGGACGTGGCGCCGCTTCCCGGCTTTGCGGCGCCCAAGGGTTTCCGATTCTGAGGGCTTCCGACGGCCCCTTTCCTCCCCGCTTCAGGCTGAACATCATAATGCACGACAAGACAGATATCGAGACCGGCCGCCGCGGCCGCTGGCTTGCCGGACTGGCAGGGGCGCTCGCCCTGGCCGCGCCGGCGCAGGCCGAAACGCTGCAGGGCGCGCTCGCCAAGGCTTATGAGAACAACCCGACGCTGACCGGCGCGCGCGCGGGCCAGCGCGCGAACGACGAGAATGTGCCGATCCAGAAAAGCTACGGGCTCCCCGACGTCGGGGCGCAGGCGAGCTATGACGAGAATGTCATCGTCCCGGGCAACAGTTTCAATTCCCCCGCGCGTTCGCTGACGGCCGGCGGACAGTTGACGGTTCCCCTGTATCAGGGCGGCGCCGTCCGCAATGCGGTGAAAGCCGCCAAATATCGCGTCGAGGCAGGGCAGGCCGACCTCCGCGCAACCGAAGCGAGCATTTTCTCGCAGGTCGTCGGCGCCTATATGGACGTCATCCGCGACATCGCGATCGTTCAGCTCAATCAAAAGAATGTCGCGGTCCTCAAGACCAATTTGCAGGCGACGAGCGATCGGTTCGAGATCGGCGATCTGACGCGCACCGACGTCGCCCAGTCGCAGGCGCGGCTCGCGCTCGCCGAAGGCGATCTGCGCACCGCCGAATCGAACCTGATCCGCAGCCGCGAAACCTATATCAAGCTCGTCGGCGATGCGCCCGTCGACCTGCAGCCGCCGCCGGCGCTGCCCAACCTGCCGGCGAGCGCGGAGGATGCGGTCGCGATCGCGCTGAACAACAACCCCGACATCGATTCGGCGAACCAGCTGCTCAAGGCGAGCGACGCCGATATCGGCACCGCCAAGGCGACCCGCGCGCCCAAGGTTTCCGCGATCCTGAACGGTGGCTACAATAATTATCTCGGCTCGCTGAACAGCGGCGTCGAAGGCGTCGGCGTCCTGCAGGAGACGTCGAGCGCCACGGCGGGCGTCCAGGTCACGCTGCCGATCTTCACCGGCGGCCGCCGTTCGGCGCAGGTCCGCCAGGCACAGTCGCGCAGCAGTCAGGCGATCGAAAATTATGTCGCGGTCGAACGCGACGTGATCGCCCAGACGCGCGGCGCCTATGCCGCGTGGCAGGCGAACGAGCGGATCATCGCGGCGACCGAACAGGCGGTCGGCGCCAACGGCCTGTCGCTGGAGGGCGTGCGCGCCGAGAACAGCGTCGGAACCCGCTCGATCCTCGACATATTGAACGCCGAGCAGGAATATCTGAACGCGCAGGTCCAGCTCGTCTCGGCGCGCCGCAATTCCTATGTCGCCGCTTTCTCGGTGCTCGCCGCGATGGGCAAGGCCGAAGCGCGCGATCTGGGGATCGAGGGCGGCGCGCTCTATGACCCGGAGGCCAATTACCGCCGCGTCAAGGGCCAGATCTGGGACTGGGCCGACGATCCGAAGCCGCAGCAGGTCGCGACCGACACCAAGGCCGTCCCCGCCGCCGACGCAAGCGTCCCGCCGTCGATCGACACCGCGCTCCCCCAATAGCCACAATAAGCTTGGCAAAACCCGCTTCGCGCCGGTAGGATGATGGTTAACCGCCCTTGAAGGGCAACCCACGATGGCGTGGGGCCCGGATTCGTGGGGTAAGGGGGCAAATATGGGCGATCTGTCGCGCGAGCCGTCTATGGAAGATATCTTGTCGTCGATTCGGCGGGTGATTGCCCGCGACGAGGCACCGGGCGCCCGCATCCAGCGCGGCGGCGAGGACGTGCTCGACCTTCACGACGAAGAATCGGACGAAGCCGACGAGACGGCGGCGATCCCGACCCCCGCGATCCCGACCGAAGAGGAACTGGTGTCGGCCGCGAGCGCGCACGCCGCACGCCAGTCGCTCGAGGCGCTGAACGCCGCGGTCTCGCCGGCCGCGCCCACGGCATCCGCTCCCGCGGGGGGCCGCACGATGGAAGAGGTCGTGCTGGAAGCACTTCGCCCGATGCTCAAGGACTGGCTCGACGCCAATCTCCCCGCGATGGTCGAGGCGATGGTGGCGAAGGAAATCAGCCGGATTACCGGGAAGAAATTCTAGGGCCCTGCGATCATCCCTGCCGCGCAGCGATGGGGAGAATTTTAGAGCGCCGCGCGTTAAATCGGCACCACCCCCATTCCGTTCGTGTCGAGCGAAGTCGAGACACCCATCGGGGCAGCGCAAGGCCGATGGGTGTCTCGACTTCGCTCGACACGAACGGGACGGTGAGTCAAATGAAGGTGCAGCACTCTATCCCGCCCAATCCTCCAGCAGATATCTTGCGATCGCCAGCGGCGGCGGGGCCACGAAGCTCGCGCCCATGTCGCCCGCGAGCGCCGCAAGCACCTCGGCGCGGTCGACCCACATCGCCGCTTCGATCTCGGTCGTATCGAGCCTCAGCGCGGGATCGCGCGCGACCGCGCGGCAGCCGATCATCAGCGACGAGGGGAAGGGCCAGGGCTGGCTCGCCACATAACTGACGTCCGAAACCTGGATACCGGCCTCCTCGAACAATTCGCGCGCGACCGCTTCCTCAAGCGATTCGCCGGGCTCGACGAAGCCCGCGAGCGCCGAGAAGAATCCCGGCGGAAAGCCCGGCTGGCGCCCGACGAGCACGCGCCCTTCATATTCGGCAAGCATGATCACCACCGGATCGACGCGTGGGAAATGTTCGGAACCGCACGATCCGCAATTGCGCCCCCAGCCGCCGCGGAAAATCTCGGTTCCCTGTCCGCACACCGCGCAAAAGCGATGCCGCGCGTGCCAGTCGACGAGGCTGCGCGCGCCACCATAGAGCGCTGCCTCCTCGGGCGAAAGCAGGGGCAGAAGCCGCATCACGGTGCGCGAGCGCGCGTCGATCCGCGCCCCCGGCGCCGGACCGCGCACGAAGCGCGGTGCCCCGGCATCGTCGATCCCGAGGAGCAGCAGCGGCCGCTCGTCAGCCGGATCGAGCGGCTCCCAGATCAGCCCGCCGCGCTCGCCCGGCACCGGGTCGATCCCGTCCATCGCGAGACAGGTCGCGCGCGGGTCGCGCGTTGCCGCCGCGAACGCCTCGGCATCGGTGCGAAGCGGATCGGCGCGGTCGAGCCGCGCGCCCGTGAACCCCAGTGGCAGCGGCATCAGGCCATCACATCCTTGTAGAAGGCCTTGCCGAAGTCGCGCTGGAAGGGCAGCGCCTCGGCGGGCATATATTGGGCATAGCCGCCGACGCGGTAGCCGCGCGTGCGGTCGACGAAGCCGATCGTCCCCGCCGCGCCGCCCCAGCCATAGACGCCCTCGCCGGTCGGCGATGAGGCAAGCGACACGCGCCCGCCGGCGCCGAAGCCCTCGCCCTCGACGAAGCTGTTCTTCGTCGTCGCCCCTTCGGGCAGCAGGTTCGACATCGCGAGCCGCGCGGTTTCGGGTTTCAGGATGCGGACGCCCCCCGTCTCGCCCTCCCCGAGCAGCATCGCGAGGAAGCGGTCGTAATCGCGCGCGCTCGCGACGAGGCCGCCGCCGCCGTAGGGGATCGGCGGCTTGTCGAGATAGATCGAGCTCGTCGCGGGATCGATCGGCAGCAGCGCACCGCCGAAGGGCGCATAGTTGGTCGAGAGCCGCCCGACATCGGCCGCCGCGACCTGAAAGCCCGTGCTGGTCATGCCTAGCGGATCGAAGATGCGCGCCTTCAGGAAAGCGTCGAAGGGCTGTCCCGACACGACCTCGATCACGCGGCCCATCAGGTCGAGCCCGACCGAATAGCTCCACTGGGTGCCGGGTTCATAGACGAGCGGCAGTTTCGCGAGCCGGTCGGCGAATTCGGCAAGGCTCGGCGCCGACGCCGACGTCGGCATGCCGGGAATCGGCAGTCGGCTGACCTGCCCGCCAAGGATGCCCGCCGCATTATAGGCGTCGCGCAGCGGCCCCTTCTGAATGATGCCATAGCCGAGCCCCGCGGTGTGCGTGAGCAGGTGGCGCACGGTGATCAGCGTCTTCGCGTCGCGCACATCGGTCAGCGAGCCGTCGGGGGTGTTCTGCACCTTCATCTTCGCGAAGGCGGGCAATATGTCGGCGATCGGCTGGTCGAGTTTCAGCCTGCCTTCCTCGACCAGCAGCATCGCCGCCATGCCGGTGACGGGCTTGGTCATCGAATAAAGCCGCCAGATCGTGTCGCCATCGACCGGCTTCGCCGAATCCATCGCCTGCGTCCCCGCGCCGAAAACATCGAGCGCTCCCTGCGCCTTGCCGATCGCGGCGAGCGTGCCCGCGAGTTCGCGGCGGTCGACGAAACCCTCGATGAAGGCATCGGTCGCGGGATAGAGCGCGGCGCCGTCGGCCTTCCACGCGAAGGCCGCGCGCGGCAGCAGCATCCCCGCGCCGCCGAGCGCGATTCCGCCGAGCATCGCGCGGCGCGAAACCATCATATTCATGCAATCCTCTCCCGCATCCTGTCGGTCAGTTTTCGATAGAGCGTCGGCAATCCCGCCGCGTCAAGCGCCGAAAGCGGCCACCATTCGCCTTCCCCTGCGGCAAGCTCGCTTTCGCGCGCGATGAGGGTCAGCCGCAGGTCGAAATGGGTGAAGCCATGATCGACATGGACGAGGCCGGACTCGGGCGGCGCCTCATCGGTCCACTCGCCGCCGGGCAGCGCGCGCATCCCGCCGAGCATCCCCTTGCCGGGGCGGCGCACCAGCCAGATCGCATCGTCCCGCTCGATCCACCAGGCGACGCCATAGCGCTGCGGCTTCGCCTTCTTCGGCGGCTTGACCGGCAGCTTCTCGATATCGGCGCGTCCACGCGCGCGGCAGTCGGTCCTCACCGGGCAGATACCGCATGCAGGCGCGCGCGGGGTGCAGATGGTCGCGCCGAGATCCATCAAGCCTTGCGCGAAATCGCCGGGGCGCCCCTGCGGGACGAGCGGCGCCAGCGCGGCGCGGATCTCGCGCTTCGCGGCGGGCAGGGCCGTCTCGATCAGCCGATGCCGCGCGATCACTCGCTCGATATTGGCGTCGACGACGACCGAGGGCCGGCCGAACGCGATCGCCGCGACCGCCGCCGCGGTATAATCGCCGACGCCGGGCAAGGCGCGCAGCCCCTCCTCGCTGTCGGGAAAGCGCCCGCCATGCCCGGCGACCACCGTCCGCGCGCAGGCGAGCAGGTTGCGCGCGCGGGCATAATAGCCGAGCCCCGCCCACGCCGCCATGACGTCGGCGTCGTCGGCCGCCGCCAGATCGGCCACCGTCGGCCAACGCCGAACGAAGCGCATGAAATAGCCCCCGACCGCCGCAACCGTCGTCTGCTGGAGCATGATCTCGGCCATCCAGACGCGATAGGGGTCGGGAACCGTCTCGCGGCTCGGCGGGATGCGCCATGGCAGATCGCGCGCCGCGCGGTCGTACCAGCCGAGCAGACGGCCTGCGAAACTATCGATGCTCTGGACGCTCACCCCCCGCCTATGGCATGGCCTCCGGCATGAAGAAAGACGCGAGCGGGGGCGATGCGGGCAAAAAGCCCAAGGCCGGGAAGGCGGCCAAAAAGCCGCCTGCCCGCCCCTATGAGCGGCCGCGCGGCGGCGAGGCGCGCTCGATCGCCGACCTCGTCCCCGAAATCGGCCGCACCGCCTTCCGCAAATTCGGCTTCATCCAGTCGTCGGTGGTCAGCCGCTGGCGCGAGATCGTCGGCGACCGGCTCGCCGACGTCACCCAGCCCGCGATGATCCGCTTTCCCGCCGGGCAGAAGGCAGGGGGGACGCTGCACCTGACGATCAGCGGCGCGCATGCCCCGATGCTCCAGCATGTCGCGCCCGACATCATCGCGTCGGTCAACCGCTTCTTCGGCTATGCCGCGATCGCCACCGTGCGCATGACGCACGGCCAGGTCACCCCCGCCGCTCCCGTTCAGCCACCGGCAATGCTGAAACCCGTACCCGCCGAACTGGGGGACAGTCTGCGCGACATCGGCGACCCGGAACTGCGCACCGTGCTCGAACGCATGGCGGCGGGGCTCGCGGGAACGCCGAACATCCCCAAGATCAGTTGAAGGTTCGTCATGCCCGCATTTCATGCCACGCCTCTCGCCCGCCGCGCTGCGATCGCCACCCTGACGGCGGCCGCGTTCACCTTGTTCGTCGCGGCCACACCCGCGAAACCGGCACGCTGGTCGGCGACCGTCAGCGTCAATTCGATCGGTGCCTATGTCGTCGGCAACCCCAGGGCGAAGGTGAAGCTGGTCGAATATTTCAGCTATACCTGCAGCCATTGCGCCGATTTCGCGAAGCTCGGCTCGGCACCGCTCAAGGCGCAATATATCGACAAGGGGCTCGTCCTCTTCGAATATCGCAACCTCGTCCGCGACCCCGTCGACCTGACCGCCGCGCTGCTGGCGCGCTGCGGCCCGGCGAGCGCCTTCGCCGGCAACCACCAGGCGATCTTCGCCGCGCAGCCGGTATGGCTGAACAAGGTGGTCAAGATGAGCGAAGCGCAGAGGGCAAGCTGGTATCAGGGCGAACCCGGCACGCGCGCGCGCAAGATCGCCGCCGACACCGGCCTTGCCGCGCTGATGCAGAAGCGCGGTTATTCGGCGGCGCAGGTGAACGCCTGCCTCGACAGCGAAGTCGCGCAGGCCGAAGTGACCGGCATGACCAATATCGGGCTATCGGCCGATCACGTCCGCGGCACCCCGACCTTCTTCGTCAACGGCCGCGACGCCGAAGTCACCGCCTGGTCCGCGCTGAAAACGAAACTCGACGCCGCGCTCAAGGGCTCGTAAAAGCCCGCTCCAGTCATCATCCCCCAATCATGCCCAAGGAAAGCCCGACCATGATCCAGCCCAAGCTGCGCATCCTCCTCCTCGCCTCGCTCGGCGCGCTCGCGCTCAGCGCGTGCGGCGAGACCAAGACCGACCAGACCAAGCAGCAGGACGTCATCGCCAAGGTCGCCGCGCCCGCAGGGAAGAGCTGGTCGCAGACGGTCAGCAAGAATGCCGACGGCGGCTATGTGATGGGCAACCCCGATGCGCCGATCAAGGTCATCGAATTCGCGTCGATCACCTGCTCGCATTGCGCGGCCTTCTCGACCGAAAGCCATGAAGAACTCCGGCGCGACTTCATCGACACCGGCCGCGTCAGCCTGGAGGTCCATAATTTCATCCGCGATCCGCTCGACGCCACCGCCGCCGCGATCATCCGCTGCGCGCCGGTCGACCGCTATTTCCCGCTGCAGGACAATGTCTTCGCATCGCAGGAAGAGTTGTTCGCGGGCGTGAAGGGCAATGAAGCCGCCGCCGACGCCGCGATGAAACTGCCCCCCGCGCAGCGTTTCCCCGCCTTCGCCAAGGCGCTGAAGCTCGACACTTTCTTTCAGTCGCGCGGCGTGACCGGCGAGCAGATCAACGCCTGCCTGTCCAACGTCGACAATATCTCGAAGCTCGAACAGGGCACCAACGCCGCGGCCGAGAAATATCAGATCCAGGGCACCCCGACCTTCGTCGTCAACGGCCAGGTTCTCGAAGGCGTCGCCGCCTGGGGTCCGCTGCGCGATCATCTGCGCACCATGGGTGTGCGCTGAACGACGGCCTAGCTCATCTCCATCATCCCGGCCCTTCGACTGCCTTGGCAGGCGCTCAGGATAAACCTCAGCAAAGCTGACGGCCGGGATCTCGCCGATGCGCCAGAGCGCAAGGATGAGGTCCCGGCCTTCGCCGGGATGACGAGATGTGAGAAGCCTTGCGACTCCCCCTTGGGCGCGCCATGACGGCGTCAGGGGGAAATGTGACGCAAAGGTTGCAACAGCTCCGATTCGACCGACTGCACGGGGATCGCCCGTGCAGATAAAGCGCCTGCGCCTGACCGGTTTCAAAAGCTTCGTCGAACCCACCGAACTGCGGATCGAGCCCGGCCTGACCGGCGTCGTCGGCCCCAATGGCTGCGGCAAGTCGAACCTGCTCGAAGCGATCCGCTGGGTGATGGGCGAATCCTCGCCCAAGTCGATGCGCGGCGGCGGGATGGAGGATGTCATCTTCGCGGGCACCGCGCAGCGCCCGCCGCGCGATTTCGCCGAGGTCGCAATCCATTGCGATACCGAGGGCGGGGTCGTCGCCGGCCTGTCCGACGCGAGCGAGGGCGACGAGCTCGAAATCATCCGCCGTATCGAACGCGGCGCGGGATCGGCCTATCGCGCCAACGGCCGCGACGTGCGCGCGAAGGATGTCGCGCTGATTTTCGCCGACGCCGCGACCGGCGCGCACAGCCCGGCGCTCGTCAGCCAGGGCAAGATCGCGAACGTCATCGCCGCGAAACCGACCGACCGCCGCGCGATGCTGGAAGAGGCTGCCGGAATCGCGGGCCTGCACGTCCGCCGCAAGGACGCCGAGCAGAAATTGCGCGCGACCGAGACCAATCTCACCCGGCTCTCCGAAATCGTCGCCGACATGGAGGTGCGCGCGAACGCGCTCCGTCGCCAGGCGCGCGCCGCCGAAAAATACCGGAAGCTGTCCGAAGACATCCGCGTCGCCGAGGGGCGGCTCATCTATGCGCGCTGGCGCGATGCCGCGGCCGCCGCCGACCAGGCGCGCCACGACGCCGACGCAGCCGAAGCCGCGGTGAAGGCGGCACAGGCCGAACTCGAAACCGTCTCGACGGCGCAGGTCGAAGTCGCGACCCGCGTCGGCGCCGCCCGCGCCGAGGCGCAGGCGCGGCGCGACGCGCTCGCGGAAGCGACCGCGACGCTCGTCCGCCTGCAGGGCGAGGAACGCGCCGCGCGCCAGCGGCTCGATGATCTGGCGGCGCAGCAGCAACGCCTGGCCGACGACCGCGCGCGCGAGGGCGAACTCGCGCGCGAGGCGCACGCCGCGCTCACCGCGCTCGATGCCGAGGCGAAGCAGCTTGCGCAGGACATCGCCGCGCACGGCGCGAGCCGGGCCACGCTCGTCGAAGCGCATCAGGCCGCGCAGGCGCATCTTCGCGATGCCGAGGTCGCGCTGGCGCAGGCGCGTGCACGCGCCGCGAGCGAGGCGGCCGACCGCCGCATCGCGGTCTCGGCGCACGATAGTGCCGCAGCCGCCGTCCGCCGCGTCGAGCAGGAGAAAGCGCGCGTCGATGCCGACATCGCCGCGCTCGGCGACAGCCACGCGCTCGCCGCCGCCCGCACCGAAAGCGCGCAGGCGGCCGAGCAGGCCGAAGCCGCGATCGCCGCCGCCGAAGCCGCCTTGCAGGAGGCCGAGGCCGACCGCGAAGCGACCGCCGCCGACCTCGCCGCCGCCGAAGCTGGGCTCGCCGAAGCGCGTGCCGCGCTCGCGGCGCTCGACGGCGAAGCCGCAACACTCGAACGCGCGCTCGCCGCCGCGCGCAGCGGCGACGACCGCATCCTCGACCGGCTGCGCGTGACTCCCGGTTATGAGGCCGCGCTCGCCGCTGCGCTCGGCGACGATCTTGACGCCGGCACCGACACCGCCGCCCCGCGCGTCTGGGGCGGTGCCGAACAGCGCCCGGACGACCCGCCCCTGCCCGCCGGCACCGAATCGCTCGCCGACTATGTGCAGGCCCCCGCCGCGCTCGCGCGCCGTCTCGCGCAGATCGCGGTCGCCGAAACCGACAGCGGTCAACCGCTCGCGGCCGGTCAGCGCCTCGTCACGCTGGACGGGGTGATGCGCCGCTGGGACGGCTTCGTGACGCGCGGCGACGGCGCGACCGCGACCGAGCGGCTGCAACGCCAGAACCGGCTCGAGGACCTCGCGGCGCAGCGCCCCCAGGTCGAACTCGGTGTGCAGGAACTGGTGGACCGCCGCGACGCCGCCGCGGCAAAAGCCGCCGAACTCGCCGAAGCAGCCGCCGCCGCGCGCAAGGGTCTCGCACAGGCCGACGAGGCCCGCCGCGCCGCGCTGCGCGCCGCCGATCAGGCCGAAGCGGCGCTCGACCGCCACCGCGACGCCGCCGCGCTGTTCGACCGCCGCCTTGCCGAAATCGCCGCCGCCGCGAAAGAGACCGCCGAAGCGCTCGCCGCGCAGGAAGCCGCGCTCGTCGCGCTTCCCGACGAAGCGCTGGCGCGCGCCGCGCTCGACACCCAGGAAGCCGCGACCGACCGCGCGCGCACCGGGGCGAACGAAGCACAGACCGCGCTCGCCGCGCACGACCGCACACTCGCGGCGCTGAGCGAACGCCAGGCGGTCGTGGGCGCCGAAATCAAGAGCTGGAAGGCGCGCGCGGGCGAGGCCGCGCGCCGCGTCACCGACATGGACAAGCGCGCCGAAGCGCTCGCCGCCGAGGCTGCGAAGCTCGCCGGGCTTCCCGACAAGCTCGCCGGCGACCGCGCCGATGCCGAGACGCGGCAGGCCGGTCTGCGCGAGCAGGTCGGCGCGGCCGAGGCGCACGAACGCGAAGCCGAAGCCGCGCTCCGCGAAGCCGAGGCGGCGCTCACCGCGATCCGCGAGCGCGTCGCCGCCGCGCGCGAGACCCGCGCCGGAGCCGCCGCGCGCTCCGAGAATGCCGAGCTGCGGCGCGTCGAAATGGGCCGCCTGTCGGGCGAGCGCTTCGAGTGCCCGCCGCCGCTGTTGCCGCAAAAGGCGGGCTTCGAGAGCGCGAGCGTCGGCGATGCGAGCACCGAATCGGCGCAGCACGACCGGCTGATCGCCGAGCGCGAACGGCTCGGCCCGGTCAATCTCGTCGCCGCCGACGAGCTCGCCGAACTCGACGTCGAGCGCGAGAAGAGCGCCGCCGAGATCGAGGAACTGACGCAGGCGGTGAACCGGCTGCGCGGCTCGATCGGCAATCTCAATCGTGAAGGCCGCGTCCGCCTGCTCGCCGCGTTCGAGACCGTCAACGAGCATTTCCAGCGCCTCTTCACCACGCTATTCAACGGCGGCCAGGCGCACCTCGAACTCGTCGATTCGGACGATCCACTCGAGGCCGGTCTCGAAATCATGGCGCAGCCGCCGGGCAAAAGGCTGGGCACGCTGACCCTGCTGTCGGGCGGCGAGCAGGCGCTGACCGCGGTCGCGCTGATCTTCGGCCTCTTCCTCACCAACCCCGCGCCGATCTGCGTCCTCGACGAAGTCGACGCGCCGCTCGACGACGCGAATATCGAGCGCTTCTGCGACCTGCTCGACCGCATGAGCCGCGAGACCAACACCCGCTATCTGATCGTCACCCACAATGCGGTGACGATGGCGCGGATGCATCGCCTGTTCGGGGTGACGATGATCGAGAAGGGCGTCAGCCGCCTGGTGTCGGTCGACCTCGGTGGGGCGGAGGAATTGCTGGCGGCGGAATGATTAAATAGGGACAGTCCCTATTATTCAGGGCGCGCTGCCCACCACCAGCATCGCCGCGAACACCAGCAGCCCTGCAAAACGATTGCTGCGGAATTTCGCCAGCGCATCGGCGCCGTTCTCGGGGTCGAGCGTTACCACCTGTCCTGTCAGGTGCAGCGCCGCGGGCACCAGCGCCACAAGCACCAGCGGATCGGGCCGCACACTCCACAGCGCCCCCGCCCAGCCCGCGAGCGCGAAACCATAGCAGAGGCCGACCCCGCCCTTCACATGGCGCCCCAGCGCGCGCGCGCTCGACTTGACGCCGACCAGCGCATCGTCCTCGATATCCTGCAGCGCATAGATGGTGTCGTAGCCGATCACCCAGGCGATGCAGCCGGCATAGAGCAACGGCAGCGCCAACCCCTGCCCTCCGCCGACCGCGATCCAGCCGACGAGCGCCCCCCAACTGAACACGAGGCCCAGCCACGCCTGCGGCCACCAGGTGATGCGCTTCATGAAGGGATAGGCAGCGACGAGCGCGAGGCTCGCGACCGCCACGATCTGCGCAGGAAGCGGCAGTTGCAGCAGCACGACCAGCCCGACGAGCGACAGCAGCGCGGTCCACAGCAAGGCGCCGCGCACCGACACCGCGCCGCTCGCGACCGGGCGCGCGGCGGTGCGCGCAACCTTCGCGTCGAGGTCGCGGTCGACGATATCGTTATAGACGCATCCCGCGCCGCGCATGACGATCGCGCCGAGCAGCATCCACAGGAACAAGGGCCAATGGCTCCGCACCCCGCCCGCGAGCGCCAGGCCCCAGGCGCACGGCCAATAGAGCAGCCACCAGCCGATCGGCCGGTCGAAGCGCGCAAGCAGCGCATAAGGGCGCAGCGGCGCGGGAAGCAGGCCGAGGAAGCCCTGATGCTGGCTGTCGGGAGGATGCGTCGCGGCGGTCATCGATGCCGCGGGCGATAGCAGCAGTCGCGCGCGGGATAAATGCCTATCGCCGCCGCGCGCCCGTTCAGGGGGCTCAGGTGGTGCAGGTCGACGCGGTCACCCCGGTCGAGGGGTAGATTTTCGTCAGGTCGCGCGGCTCGCGGATGTTGAAGGCGGCGGCCGACCGGATCGTTTTCGGTCCCAGCCATTTGCCATAGAGGAGCGGCTTATATTGATAGACGACCTCGACGAACATCACCGCGGTGCCGCTGACCGCGGTGACCTCGTGATCCTTCGGCCCCATACCCTTGAAGTTCGTGCCCGTCGCCCCGGTCCCTTCCGGACCGAAGGCCGAGGTAACCTTCATATTGCCATAGCAGCGCTGCCAGTGGATCCACTGGCCGCCTTCCTTGTTCTGCTCGAGGCTCGACAGGATGATGCGGCCGCGGTTCTTGAAGTCGAGGCCACCCGCCTGCTTCTCGACCCCGGTGAAGACCTCGTTGACGTCGATCTCGCGAACTTGCGGCTGCGCGAGGTTGCTGCCCGCCGCGATGCGCGAGGCATTGTCGGCGGTGTTGAGTCCGATCTGGCTGATGCGGGTGTTGATCAGCGTCAGATTGGCGATTTCCAGCCCCCCGAAGCCAAGCAGCACGAGGAGCGGGATCGAAAAAGCCATTTCGATGAGCACGGTCGCGCGAACGCTGCGGGCGAGGCGCCGCGCCTGAACGCGCAGACGATGAAGAACGGGGCCGGTCATGCGCATATCTCCGCCGCTATTTCGCTTCCCGCAGCAAAGGGCTGGTTGCGTAGCACGGTCGTCGATGACAGCGTCTTATATTCGGACTGCCCCAACATCCGCCACACGGGCAGGATGCGCTTGAATCGCATGGAGGCGGTATAGAGAACCACGTCGTCGGCACCGCCGTTGCCTGTCTTGCCTCCGTCCTCGACGCAGTCGACCACGCCGTCGCCGTCATAATCGACCGTGCGCGGCTCCTTCATTTTGCTGAAATCGTCATAGGCGCGGCGCTTGAAGCTCACTTCGGCACCCTTGAACACCTTGTGCACCTGGTTGCTCACGAAGGTATCGAGCTTCGACTGATCGATGGCATAGGTTTCGATCGTCGCGTCGCGACCGGCCTTGGCGACCGCGCCCTGCAGCACCTGCTGCGCATACATCTGCCAGCAATAGTCGAAGATCCCCATCAGGACGAGGAGAAAGACCGGGGCCGTCAGCGCAAATTCCATCAGCGCCGTGCCGCGCTGATGGCGGCGAAGGCGGCGAAGCAGAGCGGACACCGGGCTCATTGCGACAGCCTCAGCTTGGAGATCTGACGGGCGATCGCCTGGAACTGGTCGTTGAGCTGCGACGCATTGCTGGCTTCGAACGCCTGGCCCGACGAGGCGCAGCTGTTGAGGTTGGCGTTGCTGCCGACCCCGAACGACACCACCCAGATGGTGATCGCACGCTGGCGCGCCGCCCGGCAAAGCTGGACGAAGCGGTTGTTGTGCCGCGCGATCGCGTCATCGTCGCTCGTCGCGCCGATTCGCGGCATCGACCGTTCCTGTCCCTGATGCGACAGATTGTCACGCGGCGTCATCATGTCGCCGTCGGTCATGAAGATGACGTGACGGCTGACCGGGCGGCCGTTATAGGGTCCGTTCTCGTCGGCAAACAGGCCGCTCGGCGACAGCAGCCGCGCGCCCCACGCCATGCCCGCGTCGTGATAGGTATAGCCCTTGGGCTGCAGCGTGTTGATATAGGCCGCGAACTTGTCGTGGTCCGTCTTCGTCATCGTCTCCAGCTTCATCGCCGCCGCCGGACAGGCGGCATAGTCACCGCCCTTTTCGACGAAATTGGTGAGATCTTTCGTCGAGCCCGAAAGCGGCTTCTCCTGGCTGCGATTATAGGTGACGTCGGGGAGGAACAGCTTCCATTGGGTATCCGCATCGCCGGCTGTCGGGAGCGTATCGATATCCATGTCGAGGGCGTTCGAAGGAGCCGTCTCGTTGGACGCGAATTTCGTCGTAATCCGCTCGATGATGCACCCGCCCCAGCTCGTGGTGACCGTCGCGCCCTCATCGCCGGTATCGGACTCGATCGTCGATCCGGTCTTCAGCGGCCGCGTGTCGAATTCGCGATCGAGATAATTATAGGCGCCGTCGAAAACCCTGGTCAGGGTCTCGACCGTCTGCACCTTGTAATAGGTGCGCGTGAACGTCCAGCGGAGCTTTTTGATCTGACAACTGCCGGGCTTCTTCTTGGTGGCGGGCTGCCAGGTGGCGTCATAGGAATAATATTCATACGTCCGCTTCTGATCGCTGACGGTGATACGTGTGCTGCCGTCGATAACGGGATTCTGGACATTCTGGTTCTTGGTATCGATGATCTTGGGTGACGCGCTCTCATCCCAGTCGACGCAATCCTCCTGGACCTTGTCGACCGTCCCTGCGTCTTGCCAGTTGTCCTTCCCATTTTTCTTGTCGGCGATGGGCGGGGTCGCGTCAAAGTCCGTGGAATCGACCGTTCGCGCATCGCTCCATATTTCTTTGGTTTTCGGCGAACGCGAGGGGAGCCACTCGGAGTCGGCGAGCCAGTCGGGATTCTTCGCGATCAATATCTGTCCGACGTTGACCGACGAGCTGTAGGGAACCACCCCAAAGCGAATCCGCCCGTCGCCGACGTCGGCGTTGGTCAGCGTATCGAAGAAATCGACCGCCGCCTTGCGCAGCGCCTCGATCTTGGTGTCGTCGTCGTCGCTGTCCGCCTTGCGCGCCATCGACCCGGTGACGTCGAGCACCATCATCACATCGACGTTCGAGATTTCGAGCTTCGCGGTGCAATTGGCCGCCAGGTCGAACTGGTCCTTGCCGAAGATATACATGAGCGCGGTCGGCAGGATCGCAGTCGCGCGGCCGGCGACGTCCGACGACCCGACACCCCAGGAGGAAAAGGATACCGCGTGACTGCCGAAATTTCCGTCCGGGAAATTGAAGTTGAACATCTTGTTCGCTTCGGTCTTCGCCGGGTCCGTATAGAGGGCGCCGGCCATCGCGCGCCGGCCGGCGAGCACGCCGGCGTCGCACGCCTGTTGCAGGCGAAGCTGGGTCATATAGGCGCGCCCGATGTCGACCGCCGACCCGACGATGCCGACAACGGGCACGATCGCGGCCGCGGTCAGCATCATCGCGTTGCCGCGCTGATCGCGAAACAGGTTCGAGGCGCCAGCCCGCAGGCGGCTGAAAATGGTCCCTCGCATGGTCTAAACCCCTCTAGCCAGAGGCGCCACCCACCCAGATGCGCGACTGGTATCCTCGCACTAGGGGGAAACTGCTTACCAAATTGCTAAGCGGCGGCGCCGCGCGCGGGGCAATTCGGCGACTTCTGACCCGGATCGGGACAGAGGCGGCCCGTCACGGCGGCAGGTGCGCAACAGGAAGCGGTCTGCTATCGCATCGCGATGCCCGCGATCCCCGCCTGGCCGCCCGCCAGTACGCCCCGCCTGTTCACTTCCTTCCCGCTCGGGCCCGACGCCGCCCCGGTCATCGAGGGGGCAGCGGCGCATTATCTGCTGAACGTCATGCGGCTGCGGGTCGGCGATCCGCTGCTGCTGTTCGACGATCGCAGCGGCGAGTGGCTCGGGGTCATCGCCGACGCGGGCAAAAGATCGCTGACCCTCCGGATCGAACGCCGGACGCGCGCGCGCGAAACGGTCCCCGACCTCTGGCTCTGCTTCGCCCCGGTCAAGAAGGCGCGGCTCGACTGGATCATCGAGAAAGCAACCGAACTCGGCATCGCGCGGCTGCAGCCGGTGATCACCGAACGGACGATCGTCGAGCGGGTCAAGCGCGAGCGGATCGAGGCGCAGATCGTCGAGGCCTGCGAACAATGCGGCCGCACCGCGCTTCCCGAGCTTGCCGAACCCGTGAAGCTGCCGCACCTGCTCAGGGACTGGCCCGCCGACCGTGCGCTTCTCTTCGCCGACGAGGAAGGCGGCACGCCCTTCGCCGCGATCGATGCGCCCGCCCCCGCCGCGATCCTGACCGGCCCCGAAGGCGGCTTTACGCCGCGCGAGCGCGAGGCGCTGCTCGGCTGCTCCGCGGTCCGCCGCCTGTCGCTCGGCCCCCGCATCCTGCGCGCCGAAACCGCCGCGATCGCCGCGGTCGGGCTGTGGATGGGGCTCCACGGCGACTGGAGATGATGTCCCGTTTCGAGACAGAAATTGCTTTCAACCTGGCAGCGATTAACTTCAAATTAGCCATGATTGCTGCAATGCCGCATCCGCAACGGCAGGACCGGTGCCCATTCGCTGGCGTGGGGGCCAGTGGACGCACCTTGGCGAGCGACGCGACCATGCTTGCCCGGTCCTCGCCGTTGCAACATCTTCCGACCTCGTTCGCGACGACCGGCGAAACCCGGATCGACCGACGCGCCCGATTGCATTTTTCGCGCACGGCCCTAATGGCGCGGAGATGAGCACGCGGACGGTTTCAGATCAAAACGATCCCATCATCGAAAGCCGCGACCAGCTCGCGGCCCCCATGGCCAACGGCGAAAAGCCCCGCGACCGCTGGCGCATCGGCACCGAGCACGAGAAATTCGTCTATCGCACCGCCGATCACCGCGCCCCCTCCTATAACGAGCCCGGCGGCATCCGCGACCTGTTGATGGCGCTCACCCGCTTCGGCTGGGAGCCCGTCTATGAGAGCGGGAACGTCATCGCCCTCTCGGGCAGCGACGGCGCGATCAGCCTCGAACCCGCGGGGCAGCTCGAACTGTCGGGCGCGCCGCTCGAAAATCTCCACCAGACCTGCGCCGAGACCGGCCGCCACCTGAAGCAGGTCAAGGAAATCGGCGCCGAACTCGGCCTCGGCTTTCTCGGCCTCGGCATGTGGCCCGACAAGAGCCGCGACGAGCTGCCGCGCATGCCCAAGGGGCGCTACAAGATCATGCTCGACCATATGCCGCGCGTCGGCACGATGGGGCTCGACATGATGCTGCGCACCTGCACGATCCAGACCAACCTCGATTATGCGAGCGAGGCCGACATGGTGCAGAAATTCCGCGTCAGCCTGGCCTTGCAGCCGCTCGCGACTGCGCTCTTCGCCGCCTCGCCCTTCACCGACGGCAAACCGAACGGCTATATGTCGTATCGCAGCCACATCTGGACCGACACCGACCCCGCGCGCACCGGAATGCTGCCCTTCGTGTTCGAGGACGGCTTCGGCTATGACCGCTATGTCGATTATATGCTCGACGTGCCGATGTATTTCGTCTTTCGCGACGGCCGATATATCGACGCCGCGGGGCAGAGCTTCCGCGCCTTCCTGAAGGGTGAGCTTCCCGCGCTGCCTGGCGAGCTGCCGCGGATGTCCGACTGGACAGACCATCTCTCGACCGCTTTCCCGGAGGTGCGGCTCAAGAGCTTCCTCGAAATGCGCGGCGCCGACGGCGGCCCGTGGAACCGCATCTGCGCGCTCCCCGCGCTGTGGGTCGGGCTGCTCTATGACCAGGGCGCGCTCGACGCCGCGTGGGATCTCGTCAAGGGGTGGAGCATCGCCGAGCAGCAGGCGCTGCGCGACGCCGTTCCGCGCGACGGGCTCTGCGCACCGGCACCCGGCGGCGGCACCGTCGGCGACCTCGCGTATCGCGTCCTCGACATCGCCGCGGCGGGTCTCGCGGCGCGCGGCGAGGTCAATTCGATGGGCGATAATGAGGTCGGCTTCCTCGAACCGCTGCGCCGCATCGCCGCGAGCGGCAAATCCCCCGCGCACGACCTGCTCGACCGCTACGAAGGGCCGTGGGGCCACGATCTGTCGAAGATTTATGACGAGCTGAGCTTCTGACCCGAATCTCCCTTCCCGCAGGCGGAAGGGGAAAAAAGAATTACGCCACCGGTCCCACGCGCGGATCGGGTTCCAGCCGGATCAACGGCCGGTCGCGCCCGCTCAGCTTCGCAAACAGCCGCGGCACCAGCGCATTTCCCTGTGCCCAGTTCCAGTAAGCGACATAGGCGGGATCGGCGAGGAGATGCTTCTCCTCGGTCTTGGCGCGCCAGTAATAGATGCCGCTGACCGCCGCGAGCAGCAGCGTGTTGCGCAGCCCCTCGGCCCAGCCGCCCGCGGTGACGAGAAAGGGCATCGAGCCGACCCACCAGCTCAGATTCTTCGACACATAGGCGGGGTGACGCGTCAGCCTGTAAGGCCCGTGGGTAAGCACGCCGCGATGCGTGAGGTTCGAGAAGCGGATGCCGAACGCCATCGTCGCCCAGGCATAGACCGCCACCAGCGCAACCAGCACCGCGCCCCACAGCATCATCAGATGGTCGTGGCCCTGTAGCCAATAGCCCCAGTCGGCGCCGTTCACCCGATAGTCGAGCGGGCCGCCGTCCATCATCACGAAGGGCGGATAGCAGACGAGCGCCGCCATCCAGCTCATGAAATAGGGATTCGCGGTGCGGATGTGCGAATCGAGCGGCTTCATCGTCAATATATAGCCGACGGTCGCGATATGGACGTCGACGAGGTAGAGCAGATTGATCGTCCACAGGCTCGTCATATAGGGATTGGCCAGAACTTCGTTCATCGACACCGAGACGAGCGCCGCGAAATTGCCCGGCACGATCGACAGCATGAAGGCGGTGAAGAAGCCCTTCACCGCCCAGGCGCGGAAATGATGCGCGATCGCGCGGCCGTCGACCGGCCTTCCGGGGGCCGTCAGCCAGCGACCGAACTGGTAACAGCCGTCGCGCGGCTCGACCATGCGGCGGTCGAGCCAGAGCATATAGGGGATCGAGACGAGCAGCAGCCACGGCGCCACCCGTTCGAGCAGGTTCATCGAGAAGGCGTAGCTGCCTTCCCAATAATAGCGCATCGTGACGTAGAAGCCCGCGATCAGCGCCCAGGTCGCCCACAGGCCGGCGAGCTTGGTCAGGCTGATGTCGATCGTCTCGCGCCACGGACGGCGCAGCGACCAGTCGATCCCCGTCGACGGATTGCGGTGCACCTTGTCGACGAAGACCGACCACAGCACCATCGGGACGCCGCAGGCGAGAACGCTCGCGATCGCCGAATTGGGCCCGTTCATCGGGCCGCGCTGCCCCCAGTCGATCCCGAGCCAGCCCGCGATGGCGGGCGCGTGACGCGCGGCGAGCAGATAGGTGAAGAGGCCGATCAGACCGACGATCCCCACCCCGGCGCTGACCGCCGAACGCGGCCGATTCGCCTGTGAGTCGGCGGCTTCGACAGACCGCGCCCCTTCGGGCGACACGATATCGGGCATAGGAGTCACAGGCCCCCCTTAGGCGGAAATGGTAAGCAAGCCGTCAATAATATTGCGGCATCCCTTTACTTTGCGTCATTGCGAGGAGCGCAGCGACGAAGCAATCTCCAGTCAGCCTTCCATGTCACCGATAGCTGGAGATTGCTTCGCTCCGCTCGCAATGACAATCTCCCCGCACTGTCGCTCCCACGTAAAGCGGCCGATTCGCGGTGCTATTTCCCGCCAAAATGGCAGCATTTCCTGCACCTGCCACCGTTCACCGCGAGTCCATTTCGATTCGGCGCGAGTCATCCCCCAAAGATTCGCCCCCACTCCCGCACCCTGTTACACGCGCCGCCAAGTCGGGGCGGAGGGCTCCACAAAAACAACAAGACGGGGTCGTAGCTTGTCTTCGCAATCGACGGGTCTGCGCCATTGGCGCCAGCGCTTTTCGGCGCTGTTCCAGGACCATGAAATCTTCATTCGCACGCACGGTCACGTGCGTTTCCTGCGTATCAGCGCGGTCTGGCAAAAGCGTGTCGCGCTGATCGCCGGGCTCGTCCTCTTCGCTTGGGCGGGGGTGACGCTCGCGGTGTTCGTCAACCAGCTTCTGACCTCGGGCGAGCGCGCCGAAGTCGCCGCCAAGCAGGCCGCCGCCGCCGCCTCCGAAGCCCGCATCGCCAAATATCGCGACCGTGTCGCCGAGATTGCCGCCGACCTCGACGAGCGCCAGGGCCAGCTCGAGGAGTGGAAGAAGGATTATTTCGGCGACGAGCCGCTGCCCGCCGACGCCAAGAGCGAGGCTGGCACCGGCGAAACCGCTGCAAAACCGCTCGAAACCAGCGCGATCGACCCGCGCCTGCCCCCCGAGGCGCAGGCGCTCGCACGTCTCGAAGCGCGCCAGGAAGCCTTTTCGGCGCATCTGCTCGCGGCGGTCAAGGCGCGCGCCGCCAAGGCCGAAGTCGCGGTCGCGCAGCTCGGGCTCGACCCGGCCGGCCTCGTCCGCAACGCCGCGGCCGGGCGCGGTGGTCCCTTCACTCCCTTCCGCGGCCGCACCGGCCAGGCCGGCGCGCTCGGCAAGAGCTTCGCGGCGCTCGAAGGCGCGCTGTTCCGCATGGAAGTGCTCGAACGCACGCTGGTCGCGATTCCCTCGGGCCAGCCCGCGCATGTGCTGATGCTGTCGTCGAGCTATGGCTATCGCAGCGATCCCTTCACCGGCGCGGGCGCGATGCATTCGGGGCTCGACTTCCCCGGCCCGCTCGGCACCCCGATCCTCGCCGCCGCGCCCGGCCGCGTCACCTTCGTCGGGCAGAGGTCGGGCTATGGCAATGTCGTCGAGGTCGACCACGGTCAGGGCATCCTCACCCGCTACGCGCATCTGTCGGGCTTCACGACGCAGGTCGGCGCGCAGGTCGCCGCCGGTCAGCAGATCGCCAAGATGGGCTCGACCGGCCGCTCGACCGGCAGCCATCTGCATTTCGAAGTCCGTCTGAACGGCGTCGCGGTCAATCCGCGCCGCTTCCTGGAGGCCAAAGCCGATGTTCTTGAAGTCAAAGCCGACGCCCGACAGCGAGTCGGCGCCCTCGCTTCCGCCGTCCCCGCCCGCAGCGGTGCCCGCTAAGATGGCGACCGGCGCGCGCCATACCACCTTCTCGATCATCGGGTCGGACGTCGCGATCACCGGCAATGTCGCGGCCAGCGTCGATCTGCACGTCGACGGCAAGATCGAGGGCGACCTCAAATGCGCGAACCTCGTCCAGGGCGAGGCGAGCGAGATCAAGGGCGCCGTCACCGCCGAGACCGCGAAACTCGCGGGGCTCGTCGACGGCTCGATCGAGGCCAAGACGCTGATCGTCCACGCCAGCGCGCGGATCACCGGCGACGTCTTCTACGAAAACATCACGATCGAGAACGGCGGCAAGGTCGAAGGCAAGCTCAGCCACCGCCGTGCCGGCGCTGGTGCCGCAAAGGCCCCGCCGCCGCTCGAAGTGGTCGAGAACAAGTCGGTCGGCCTCTGACCCGGCCCGGCGCTTACGCGCCGCCGGTCACCCAGGCGAAGGCCGCGTCGCGGTCTTCGGGCTCGAAGACGCGATAGCTGATGTGCGGCAGGACCGCGCTTTCCATCCTGGTGACGGTGCGGATCCACGCCTGATCGGCGACCACCGCGACCCGCCCGAAACGATCGAGCTTGCCGAGCAGCGGCATCGCCCGCGCCATATAGGCGCCAAGGCCCGCGATCTCGATCCCGTCGATCGATCGCGTCTCGACGAAGACATGCACCTTGTCATGCCGCGCCATCGCGCCGTCGAGACGGTCCATGATCGTATCAAGTTCATCGCCGCTGATCCGGTCCGCAACCCGGACGGCGATCACGTCGTCAGCGCTGTCGATGATGTCGAGCATGGCGTTTCTCCTGCGTCCTGCGATACGCGGGGCAGCGCGCATCGTTCCCAGCCGTCGGGAGGGGAGCCTCAGCTCGACAGCGCCGCCGCCTCGCCGTTCCCGGCATTGCCCGCGACGTCGGTGAAATAGCGCTGCACGACGACGCAGTCGCGCCCGGCGCGCTTGGCGTCGTAGAGCGCTTCGTCGGCCAGCCGGTAGAGTTTCTGGAAATCGCTCGCGGGTCGCACCTCGGCGACGCCGATGCTGGCGGTCACCGTTCCCTCGCCGATCACCGCGCTATGGTCGCAGGCGGCGATGCCGCGACGCACGCTTTCGGCGAAGCGCGCGAGGACCAGCCCCTCCATCCCGACGCTGAGCAGGCCGAACTCTTCGCCGCCGAGCCGCGCGACGGTGCACATCGGCCCTTCCCACCGCTCGATCCGGCGCGCGACCTCGCACAAAACCGCATCGCCGATGTCGTGGCCGTGGACGTCGTTGATTGCCTTGAAGCGGTCGATGTCGACGACGAGCAGCGCCGCCGCCAGATCGTCGGCATGGGCGCGGTCGAGCAGCGGCGTCACGCTGTCGATGAAACCGCGCCGGTTGAGCAGCCCGGTCAGCGGGTCGCGCGCCGCCAATTGCTGGGCAAAAGCCTCGGCCGCACGGGCGCGGTCGCGCTCGACCCGCAGCAGCGCGAGCCGCCGCGTCGCCGAGGCCGAAAGCCAGAGCGCCTGCCATGTCGCGGCGAGCAGCACCATGATCTTCGACCCGCCGCCCCAAAGCCCGTCGTCGACATCGACGATATGGACGAAGGCGAGCACCGCCATCGGCAGGCACCAGGCGGCGAGGAAGTCGCGCGCCTCCACCGAACCGCGACGCCACGCCAGCCCTAGGTAGACGGCAACCGCGAGCAGGTCAGCGAGAATGACCAGCGCCAGCATGTCACCCCATAGGGTCAGGTTTTCGCTGCGGATCAGCGCCAGCGGCACCCCGACGAGGCCGAGGAAGCCGCCAAGCAGCAGCGCGGCGGCGCGCAGACGCCGCGACACGAGGTCGGGCGCGACCGCGAGGACCGCGCTCGCCGTCGCGATGGCGATCGCGAGGCAGGCAAGGAAAGTGCCGAGCTGCGCCGATACCGTGCCCGCGAGCCCCGGAAACAGGCCGAGATGCGCCTGCGACCAGACCGCACCCCACAATAGCATGACCGCCGACCAGCCCGCCTGCCAAGCCAGATATTGGCGGCGCACCGCCACCGCGAGCGACAGGCTGTAGATCGCGCTGACGAGCAGCAAGGTCAGCGCGGCGCCGACCGCGACCGCCATCCCCGTCGACTGAACAACGGCGTCGGTTTTGGGGATCAGCCGGGCATGCAGCAGGCCAAGGCTCGCGAGCCGGTCGAAGCGCATCGTCACCCCGGTCAGCGGCGCGCCGCGCTCGGGCGCCTCGAACATTATCTGCCCGCCGGCGCGCCAGTGCGATCCATAGTCGCCCTGCCGCACCTCCTGCCAGCGGACCCCGCCGTCGGCATAGGTGAACGCAACCGCGAGCCGGTCGAAACGCGACTGGTGGATCAGCAGCGCCAGGTCACTGCGCGCGATCGACAAACGCGCGGGGTCGGTGCGCAGCCACAGACTCGCGCGGTGATAGCCCGCAGGAATTCCTGCACAGGAAAAACGAAGCGCGATCAGGCTGTCATCGGGGGCGTCCACCGCGCTTTGTGCATGGCAAAGCTGGCGATCGATCGCCAGCGTCTCGGCCTGCGCCGGCCCGCCCAGCAGCACGGCGACGAGCATCGCAAAGCCGAGCACGAGTCGGCCGCACATGTTCGTCAGAAGAGCTCCCCCGGCAGTCATGCGCGCCCCTATCGCACCAATATCTTGGGAAATCTTTACCGCGGAGAAGCACCCCGCCCTAACACCGAGCCCTCGTCATTCCCGCGAAAGCGGGAATCCAGCTTTTTCTTCTTCCTTCGCGCCTTTGCGTGAGGTTTTTGAAGTCTCGCGCAAAGGCGCGAAGAATTGAGAGAGGGAAGCTGGATTCCCGCTTTCGCGGGAATGACGAAAGGGCGGGGGCAAATGCCCGGGGCTCACGAACGCGCCCGCTCCACCAACGGCGACCCGAAGCCCTCGACATATTGCGGCGCATCGTCGGCGATGCGGACCCATGGCGCCTTCGACCCGACGAAGATATGCGCGGCATAGCCCCGGAATCCCGGATCGTCGTCGAGCAGGCCCGTGGGCACGAAATAGATTTTCTCCGCGGGGTCGGTATGCGGCGTGGGACTTCCGCACGTCCCGCAGAAGCTCGACGTCCAGCCATCGCTTCCCGGCACCACGAAGTGGGCAATATTCGCCTCGCCGCCCAGCCAGCGGAAGCTCTGCGCCGACGTATAGAAAACGGCATTACCGTCGGTCCCCGACACCTTCCGGCATTTCGAGCAATGGCATTGCCCGGCCGGACCGATCTTGCCCTCGATCGCGAACGAGACCGCCCCGCAAAGGCACGATCCCCTGATTGGTTCCGGCATTCAACCTCTCCCTGCCTGTCTTTGGCGCCTTTACGGTCGGCCGACTTTCAGCGCGACCTCCACCCGGTCGCCGATCCCGATCCGCTCGGCCTTCTGGACTGCGGCCTTGACCGGCACCAGATAGCCGCCGTCACGCGGAAAGAGCGATGTCGCAAAGCGCGTTTCGCCGATCTCTGCGACAACCGGAACGACGCCCCAGCCATAGCTTAGCGACAGTCCCGCATAGCGGATCGCGCCGATATGCGCGTCGGGAACCGCGACGAACAGAAAGGGCGCCGGCCCCCGCCATTCGAAAATCACCCCATCGAACAGGATCGCTTCGTCGTCCATCGCTCAGTTCCGCGGCGCTTGCCGCCGATAGCTCAGCGCCTCGGCGATATGGATGCGTCCGACCGCCTCCGCCCCCGCAAGGTCGGCGATGGTGCGCGCGACGCGCAGCATCCGCGTATAGCCGCGCGCCGACAACCGCATCGCCGCGGCCGCCTGCGCGAGCAATTGCCGCCCCGGCTCGTCGGGGGTCGCGACCGCCTCCATCAGTTCGCCGTCGATCTCGGCATTGGTGCGCGCCTTGTGCCCCACATAGCGTTCGGTCTGGACCCGGCGCGCCGCCGCGACGCGCGCCGCGACCTCGGCGCTGCCCTCGGCGGGCGGCGGCAGGACGAGGTCGGCGGCGCTCACCGCCTCGACCTCGACATGCAGGTCGATGCGGTCGAGCAGCGGCCCCGACAGCTTCGCCTGATAGTCAGCGGCGCAGCGCGGGGCGCGGCTGCACGCGAGCGCCGGGTCACCGAGATGGCCGCAGCGGCACGGGTTCATCGCCGCGACGAGCTGCACCCGCGCCGGAAAGGTGACATGCGCATTGGCGCGCGCGATGCTGACCTCGCCGGTCTCGAGCGGCTGGCGCAGGCTGTCGAGCACTCCGCGCTGAAATTCGGGAAGCTCGTCGAGGAACAGCACGCCAAGATGCGCGAGGCTGACCTCGCCGGGCCGGACACGCAGCCCGCCGCCGACGAGCGCGGGCATCGACGCCGAATGATGCGGCGCCCGAAACGGCCGCGCGCGGACGAGCCGTCCGCCCTCAAGCCCGCCCGCGACCGAGGCGATCATCGACACCTCCAGCGCTTCGGCGGGGGTCAGGTCGGGCAGGATACCCGGCATGCACGCGGCCATCAGCGACTTGCCCGACCCCGGCGGCCCCGACATCAGCAGATTATGCGCGCCCGCCGCGGCGATTTCGAGCGCGCGCTTCGCGGTCTCCTGCCCCTTGACCTGCGCGAGGTCGGCCGCGCGCAGCGGCGCCGCGACCTCGCCCGGCTGCGGCGGCGGCAGGATCGCCTGCCCCTTGAAATGGCCGAGCAGCGCCAGCAGGTCGGGCGCGCCGATCACCTCGACATGCCCCGCCCACGCCGCCTCCGATCCCTGCGCCGCCGGACAGATCAGCCCGCGCTGGACGCTGCCCGCGTGGATCGCCGCGAGCAGCACCCCCGGCGACGGCGCGACGCGCCCGTCGAGGCCGAGTTCGCCGACGACCACATAAGAGGCAAGCGTTTCGGGGTCGATCACCCCCATCGCGCCGAGCAGCGCAAGCGCGATCGGCAGGTCGTAGTGCGAGCCTTCCTTGGGCAGGTCGGCGGGCGACAGGTTGACCGTGATCACCTTGGGCGGCAGCGCGAGCCCGATCGCGGCGATCGCGGCGCGCACCCGCTCGCGGCTTTCGCCGACCGCCTTGTCGGGCAGACCGACGACGACGAAGCGCGGCAGGCCGGGCGTGATCTGACACTGCACCTCGACCCCGCGTGCTTCAATGCCGAGATAGGCGACGGTTGAAACGATCGCGACCAAAGACTTCCCCTGTGCCCCCTTTGTTCCCACCCCCTTCATAGGATGGGGGGCGGGAAGGTCGAGTCCCTTTTGCGGCCGTTGTGGCGGGAAAAGGATCGAGGTGGAAATGGGTTCACGCGGAGGCGCGGAGGCGCGGAGAGGAAAATAGAAGAGGATTCGCGCTGAGGCGCAAAGGTCGCAGCGAAGAGAAGAATAGGGTGGCAAAGCCGCCAATCTCTTTCCTCCTTCTTTTCTCCGCGTCTCCGCGTCTCCGCGTGAACCAGATTTCTGCGACCTCTGCGCCTCTGCGCGCATTTTCCGGCCCCTGACGAAGGAGCAGACGCCGCTTCATCGAACCGTCCCGCTCTCCCAATTGACAACATACCAACCAGTCGGTATGTAGATTCGCATGACCGCGACTCACTCCTCCTCCAGCCCTCCCGCTCGCACTCCGCGCGGCAGCGCGCGCGCTCGGCTGATCGCCGCGGCGCATCAGGAGGTGCGGCGGCAGGGCTATGCCGCGACCACGGTCGATCAGATCTGCGCCGCCGCCGGAGTCACCAAGGGCGCCTTCTTCCACCATTTCGAATCGAAGGAAGCGCTCGCGGTCGCCGCCGCCGAGGCGTGGACTGAACGCGCACGGCCGATGTTCGACATGCTGCCGCATACGAAACTCGAGGATCCGCTCGACCGCCTGCTCGGCCATATCGATTTCCGCTTTTCGCTGCTCCACGGCCCGGTCGACGGCTTCACCTGCTTCATCGGCACGATGGTGCAGGACGCCTATGCGACGAGCGAGCCGATCCGCCTCGCCTGCGAGGCGAGCATCGCCGCCTATTGCGAAGCGCTGGCCCCCGATATCGAGGCGGCGATGGACGCCTATGGCGCGCCCGACGGCATGACCGCGCTCGACCTCGCGCGCCATATCCAGTCGGTGCTGCAAGGCGGCTTCGTTCTGGCGAAAACGACGAACGATCCGGCGATTGCCCGGGAAAGCGTCGCCCACCTGACACGTTATGTCCGCATGATCTTCGGGCGGACCTGACCAAGCCGACAAGCGAGAGGAGTCCCCCCATGACTGCGTCCGACACCCCCAGGATGATCTTCGTGAATCTGCCGGTCGCCGACCTCGCCCGGTCGATGGCCTTTTACGAAGCGATCGGCTTCACCAACGAACCGCGCTTCACCGACGACACCGCCGCCGCGATGGTCTGGTCGGAGACGATCTTCGTGATGATCCTGACCCACGACAAGTGGAAGAGCTTCACCGACCGCCCGATCGCCGACCGCGGGTCGAGCGAAGTGTCGCTCGCGCTGGCGCTCGGCAGCAAGGAAGCGGTCGATGCGATGGCCGCGGCCGCCGCAGCCTCCGGTGGCACCGCCGACATCAACCCGGCGCAGGATCACGGCTTCATGTACGGCCGCGACATCCTCGACCCCGACGGCCATGTCTGGGGTCCGTTCTGGATGGACCCCGCGGTCGCGAACGGCGAGGCGCCGGTCCCCGAAACCACCGCCTGACGACACCATATTTCCCCAGGAGAGAAACGATGCCCCAGATGATTTTCGTGAACCTGCCCGTCACCGACCTCGAAAAGTCGAAAGCCTTTTACGAAGCGGTCGGCGCGACCAACAACCCCGCCTTCACCGACGACACCGCCGCCTGCATGGTCGTCGCCGAGGGGTCGATCCACGTCATGCTGCTGACGCACGCCAAATGGGCGACCTTCACGTCGAAGACGATCCCCGACGCGCATCAGAGTGCGCAGGTGCTGCTCTGCCTCTCGTCCGACAGCCGCGACGCGGTCGACGGACAGGTCGACAAGGCGGTCGCTGCGGGCGGCAAGGCCGATCCGACCCCGACGCAGGATTATGGCTTTATGTACGGCCGCAGTTTCGAGGATCCCGACGGCCATATCTGGGAAGTGATGTGGATGGACCCGGCGGCGATCCCGGCCGGCGAGCCCGCCGAAGCGGCCGCCTGACAAGAGCATGGGAGAGGAGGAAGAAATGACCGACCCCATCTCCAGCGAGAGCGTCCCCGCCAAGGGCCCGTTGATCGCAGGCCGCATCCTGAGCGGTCTTGTGATCCTCTTCCTCCTCTTCGATGCCGGGCTCAAGCTCGTGTCGCCCGAAACCGCGATCCGATACAGCCCGCCGGGGCTCGGATGGCCGCTCGACGTGTCGACGATGACTCTGCTCGGCACGCTGCTGCTGATCCCGACGCTGCTTTACATCTGGCCGCGCACCGCCATTCTCGGCGCGATCCTGATCACCGCCTATCTCGGCGGCGCGGTCGCCACGCATGTCCGCATCCACAGCCCGCTGTTCAGCCACATATTGTTCGGCGTCTACCTCGGCGTGATGCTGTGGGGCGGCCTCTGGCTGCGCGATCCCCGCGTCCGCGCGCTGATTCCGCTGTCGAAGGGAGCAATCCAATAGCGAAACTCATTTCATCGTCATTCCGGCGAAGGCCGGAATCTCGACAGAGCGGACGGACGCAAAGATGAGATCCCGGCCTTCGCCGGGATGACGAAAAGAAGATAAAGAGAAGAGGAACGAACCATGTCTGCCGTGCCAGAGATCACCGCTTACAGATCGGTTCCCGACTTCGCCTGCGGCCGCATCAAGGACATTCGCATCCGCTGGGCGCTCGACGAAATCGGGCAGCGCTACAGCACACGGCTGATCGGCGGCATTTTCGAGGACAAGGCACCGGCCTATCTCGCCGATCAGCCGTTCGGACAGGTTCCGGTCTATAAGGAGGATGGCCTGATCCTGTTCGAAACGGGTTCGATCCTGATCCACATCGGCGAGGCCGGCGCGCGCCTGCTGTCGCGCGACGCAAAAGGGCGCGGGCGCGCGATCAGCTGGATGATCGCCGCGCTCAACAGCGTCGAGCCCATGATCCAGACGCTGGTGGTGCTGACCGTCAAGGGACAGGGCACCGACTGGCTTGCCGACGCCACGGCCGCGGCGAAACCCTTTGCCGAGCAGCGGCTGGCGCGCTTGTCGCAGGCGCTCGGGGACCGCGACTGGCTGGAAGCTGATTTTTCGATCGGCGACATCGTGATGATCGACGTGCTGCGCAACGCAAACCCGGAGTTGCTGGCGCCGCACCCCAATCTGACCGCCTATGTCGCGCGCGGCACGTCGCGCCCGGCCTTTCAAAGCGCGATGGCGGCGCATCTCGCCGACTGCGCGGTCGGCGAACCGCTGCCTGCCTGACCCCCAAACTCAAGCGAGGAAATAGAGCCATGCCCGTGAACCCCGACAGCCGCCTCGAAATCACCGCTTTCGACTGGGTGCCCGACTTCGCGCGCGGCTTCGTCCGCGATCTCCGCCCGCGCTGGGCGTGCGAGGAGATCGGACTCGACTATGCCGAGCATCTGATCAGCGCGATCAACCGCCCCGCCGATCATTTCCTGTTCCAGCCGTGGGGTCAGGTGCCGGTGCTCGACGACGGCGGCGTCCGCCTGTTCGAAAGCGGCGCGATCCTGCTTCATCTCGCCGAAAAGGACGCGCGGCTGCTGCCCCGCGACGGTCAGGCGCGCGCCAACACCCTCGCCTGGCTCTTCGCCGCCTATAACAGCGTCGAGCCGATGCTGTTCGAACTCGGCAATGTCGACCTGTTCGCGAAAGACGAGGAATGGGCGAAACTCCGCCGCCCGAGCCTGATCGAGTTCATTCAGGGCCGGCTCGGCCGCCTGAACGACGCCATCGGCGACAAATCCTATCTGGCGGGCGACTTCACCGTCGCCGACATCGCAATGGCGACCGTGCTCCGCGAAGCCGTCGAGGCCGGCCTGGTCGCCGAGCAGCCACGGCTGCAGGGCTATTTGGACCGCTGCCTCGCTCGCTCCGCCTTCCAGCGCGCGCTCGCCGCGCAGCTTGCCGCCTTCAGCGAAGAAGCGGGACCGCCCGCCGCCTGATCCCGAACTCCAGCCCCCGAGGAGAGACAAGATGACCTATGTGGAAGGATTCGTGCTCGCGGTACCGACCGCCAACAAGGAAGCTTATCGCAAGCACGCCGCCGACGCGGCGCCGCTGTTCAAGGAATATGGCGCGGCCCGCATGGTCGAGACCTGGGGCGACGACGTCCCCGACGGCAAGGTCAACGACTTCAAGAGCGCGGTGCAGGCGAAGCCCGACGAAACCGTCGTCTTCAGCTGGTTCGAATATCCCGACCGCGCCACCCGCGACGCCGCGAACGAAAAGATGATGAGCGATCCGCGCATGGAGGCGATGGGCGCGAACATGCCCTTCGACGGAATGCGGATGATCTTCGCCGGCTTCGATTCGATGATCGACGACCGCGCGGACGGGAGCATGGGCTATGTCGACGGCTATCTCGTCCCCGTCCCCGACGACAACAAGGACGCCTATCGCGCGATGGCCGCCAAGGCGTCCGAAGTCTTCCGCGACCATGGCGCGACGCGCGTCGTCGAGGCGTGGGGCGACGATGTGCCCGACGGCAAGATCACCGATTATCACCGCGCCGCGCACCGGAAGGACGGTGAGACCGTCGTCTTCAGCTGGGTCGAGTGGCCCGACAAGGAAACGCGCATGGCGGGCTGGGACAAGGTGATGAAGGACGAGCGGATGCAGCATGATCCGAACGACCAGACCTTCGACGGCAAGCGCATGATCTACGGCGGCTTTGCGCCGATCGTCGAGGCGTGAACCAATCCTCCCTGTGGCGAAGCCATGGGGAGGTGGCAGCCCGCAAGGGCTGACGGAGGGGCACGGGCGCGACGTCGCGGCCCCTCCACCACCGCTTCGCGGCGGTCCCCCTCCCCACCGCTGCGCGGCAGGGAGGATCTGGAGAGAGATTATGAACCATATCGCCTATCCCAACGAAAGCGCCGCCTATCGTGCCGCGCGCAACGCGCTTCTGGGCGAAGAGATCGCGCTCCGCCGCCGGATCGAGGCGGTCGCCGCGCAGCGCCGCGCCCTGCCCCCCGGCGGCGAGATCGCCGAGGATTATGTCTTCGAGCGCATCGGCGCGCACCAGCGGCCCGAGACGGTGACGCTGTCCGGACTGTTCGGCGACAGGCCGAGCATCATCCTCTACAGCTTCATGTTCGGCCCCGACCGCGATGTCCCCTGCCCCGGCTGCACGCACATGCTCGATTCGGTCGACGGCGGCGCGCGCTATATCGACGACCGCGCGCCGCTCTATATCGTCGCCAAATCGCCGATCGCGCGGCTCGTCGAATGGGCGCGGCTGCGCGGTTGGCATCACCTGAGCTTCCTGTCGGACGTCACCACTCGCTATTCGGCCGATTATTTCGGCGACACGCGCAAATTCCCGCCCGCGATGCGCGCCGACCGCGATCTGAAGGACGGCGAGGAGTGGGACGAGACGATCTTCAACGTCTTCCGCAAGGAAGGCGGCACCGTCCGCCATCACTGGGGCAGCGAAATGGCGTTCGCGCCATCCGACCCCGGCCAGCACCACCGCGCCGGCGACCTCGTCGATTCGCTGTGGGGCCTGCTCGACATGACCCCCGAGGGCCGCGGGGATTATTTCCCGACCGTGGAAGGAACCAAGCCATGACCGACGCCGCCAACTTCATCTGGTACGAACTGATGACTCCCGACCCGGCGGGCGCCGCGCGCTTCTATGGCGCCGTCGTCGGCTGGACGATCGCCGCGACACGCGACCCCGCCGCAGGCGATGTCGACTATCGCATGATCGGCCGCAGCGACGGCGGCAATGCCGGCGGCATCCTCGCGCTGAATGCCGACATGCTCGCCGGTGGCGCGCGGCCGGCGTGGCTCGGCTATATCCACGCCCCCGACGTCGATGCCGCGATCGCCGCGATCAAGGCCGACGGCGGCGCGGTGCATATGCCCGCGACCGACCTGCCCGTCGGGCGCATCGCGATGGTGTCCGACCCGCAGAGCGCCGCCTTCTACATCATGGACCCGGTGCCGCCCCCGGGCATGGAGGGCATGGAGAGCGACGTCTTCTCGGTCGACCAGCCGCAGCGCGTCCGCTGGAACGAGCTGTCGACGAGCGATCCCGACGCCGCCATCGCCTTCTACACCCGGCATTTCGGCTGGGGGCAGGACGGCGCGATGGATATGGGCGACATGGGCGCCTACCGCTTCCTGCAGCGCGGCGACGTGGGCATCGGCGCGGTGATGCCGCTGATGCCCGGCATGCCTGCCGCTATGTGGAGCTTCTACATCGGCGTCGACGACATCGACCGCGCCCATGCCGCGGTGACCGCGAACGGCGGCCGCATCCTGACCGAACCGATGGAGATCCCCGGCGGGGAATATGCGATGAACGGCGTCGATCCCCAAGGCGCCGCCTTCGGCCTGGTGGGACCGCGGAAGAGCTGAACGATAAACACTCGCCCCCATTCGAGATCCCGGCGAAGGCCGGGATCTCGACGGATCGGTCAAGAAGCGCGGGCGAGACCCCGGCCTTCGCCGGGGTGACGAACTGAAAGGAGAGAGACATGCCGAACCAACCCGACCAGCGCCCGAGCTCGGGCCTGACCCCGCATATCGCCATCCCCGACAAGCGCGGCACCGAGGCGATCGATTTCTATCGCAAGGCGTTCGGCGCGACCGAGCGGATGCGCGTCCCCGCCGACGACGGGGTGCGGCTGATGCACGCGCACCTCACCGTCAACGGCGCATCGCTGATGATGCACGACGATTTCCCCGAATATACGGGGCACGCGATGGCGGCACCGACCGGCATGACCCTGCACCTCAGCGTCGATGACACCGACGCCTGGTACGAACGCGCGATCGCGGCGGGAGCCGCGTCGACGCTCGAACCGCACGATGCTTTCTGGGGGGACCGCTATGCCCAGGTGAAAGATCCGTTCGGCCATCTCTGGTCGATCGGCGGGCCCGTCAAAGGAGAGAAATAATGTCGAACCAACCCCTAAATCAACCCACGGGCCAGGCCGTGACCCTCTGCCTCTGGTACGACAAGGATGCCGAGGAAGCTGCCAATTTCTATGCCGCGACCTTTCCGGGCAGCCGGGTCGGCAGCGTCCACCGCGCGCCGGGCGATTTTCCCGGCGGCAAGCAAGGCGATGCGCTGACGGTCGATTTCACCGTCCTCGGCATTCCCTGCGTCGGCCTCAACGGCGGTCCGGTCTTTCCGCACAGCGAGGCCTTTTCCTTTCAGGTCCACACCGACACGCAGGAAGAGACCGACCGTTACTGGAACGCGATCGTCGGTAACGGCGGGCAGGAAAGCGCCTGCGGCTGGTGCAAGGACAAATGGGGCCTCAACTGGCAGATCACCCCGCGCGCCCTGACCGACGCGACGATGGGCGGCGACCCCGCGGTCGCGAAGCGCGCCTTCGACGCGATGATGACGATGAAGAAGATCGACATCGCCGCAATCGAGGCCGCGGTCCGGGGTGAGGCCGTTGGCTAATCGCCCGCTCTTCGCCTGGGCGCTCTGCGGCACGCTCGACATCGTCTATGCCTCGGTGTGGAGCGTGCTTGCGGGCGGCACCGTCGGCGGAATGCTGCGCGGCGTCGCCAAGGGACCGTTCGGCGACGGCGCCGCCGGCTGGGGCCTCGGCGGCGCGCTCGCGGGGCTTGCGACGCATTATGCGATCATGGGCGCGATGGTCGCCTTCTGGTTCGCTGCCGTCCGCCGCGCCCCGGCGCTCCGCGAGCCGTGGTGGCTCACCGGCACCCTCTATGGCGTCATCCTCTATCTGGTGATGAACGCGCTCGTGCTGCCGCTCCGCTTCGGCGCACCCTTCCCGCCCGCCGATCTCGTCAAGGGCGCCATCGCGCTCTTTCCCCACATTTTCTTCATCGGCCTGCCGCTGGCATGGCTGACACGAAAGGCCGTCTGATGCCGATCCTCTATGGTCACCCCTTTTCGAGCTACACCTGGAAGGCGCTGATCGCGCTCTACGAAAAGGACATCGCCTTCGACTATCGCATCCTCGAGGCCGAATGGCCGCAGCATGGCGAGGAGCTCAAATCGCACTGGCCGGTCGGCAAGTTCCCGCTGCTCGTCGGCGACGACGGCCGCGCCTGGTTCGAGGCATCGATCATCATCGAATATCTCGACCGTCTGACGCCCGAACCGCGGCTGATCCCGCAGGATTTCGAAGCGGCGATGCAGGTCCGCCTGCTCGACCGCGTCTTCGACAATCATGTCATGACTCCGATGCAGGAGGTGGTGAACGACGCGCTGCGCGGCCCCGAAAATCACCTGCCGATGATCGTCGATCAGGCGAAAGCGCGGCTGGAGACCATCTATGGCTGGCTCGACAAGGAGCTCGCGGCGGGCGGCTGGGCGGCACCGACCGGCTTCAGCCTCGCCGATTGCGCCGCAGCCCCATCGCTGTTCTACGCCGACTGGGTCCATCCGATCGCCGCGGCCCATGCGAACCTGCGCGCCTATCGCGCGCGCCTGCTCGCGCATCCATCGGTCGCGCGCTGCGTCGAGGACGCCCGCCCCTATCGCGCCTATTTCCCGCTCGGCGCCCCCGACCGCGACTGACGTCAGGAGAAGAGACATGAGCGAACCCCGCGAACTGTCGGTATCGACCTTCATCGCCGCGCCGCCGGACAAGGTCTGGCAGGCGATGACCGATCGCATGGCCGAATGGTGGTGCCCGAAACCCTGGACCGTCACGCTCGACGCGATCGACCTCAGCCCCGGCGGCCGCTGCGCAATGACGATGCACGGGCCGGAGGGCGAGACGATGCCGAGCGACGGGATATTCCTCGAAGTCGTGCCGGGCCGGCGCTTCGTCACCACCGACGCGGTCGTCCGCGACGAAAGCGGCCGCCTCGCCCCCGCCGGCCCCTTCATGATCGGCGGCTGGGAAATCGAACCCGAAGCGGGCGGCACCCGCTTCACCGGCTGGGCGCGCCACTGGACCGATGAGGCGGTGGCGCAGCATGAAGCAATGGGCTTCACCCCCGGCTGGAGCGCGGTGGCCGAGCAGTTGAAGGCGCTGTGCGAGGCCGATTGAACGCCCGTCCGTCATCCCGGCGAAGGCCGGGATCTCGCCCTATCAGAGTAACGCTCCAGTGAGATCCCGGCCTTCGCCGGGATGACGGGGATATTACAAACGCCGTCCCATATCGCGGTTAACGCCGCACTGACGCTGCCGCTTCGCCCTTTGGAAACCGCGCGCGCGCGAAGGCGGGCCCATGGTTTCGCCGGCCGCTCTCGTCCGCACCCTCCTTATCGCCGCTTTCGCGGCGCTGTTGGCGTTCGCCCCGGCCAGCGCCCAGCAGGTCGTGACCGTCACCACGACGGTGACGTGGACCTATGACACGGGCGATGACAGAGCCGACGCGGACGATGGCGACGTCATCGACGAAAGCGCCGCGCTGCTCGCCGATGAAGAGCTTGCCGACGGGAGGCTCGCCGAAGACGCCGACCTCGGCGCGACGCGCCGCTATGCGCCCTCGGCCACTCTCGCGACGCTCGGCCAGGCGAAGGCGCGCTTCGGTCCCTTCGCGGTCGTCGACGGAACGACGGTTCGGATGGCGGGCGACGTCACCTCGGCGACGCCGCGCCAGTTCGCGGCGATGCTCGCGGCCTTTCCGGGTCTCAAGCGGCTCGAGATGATCGACTGCCCCGGCAGCCTCGACGAGGAGGCCAATCTGATCCTCGCCCGCGCGATCCGCCGCGCCGGGCTCGAAACCATCGTCCCGAGCGGCGGTTCGGTGCGGTCGGGCGCGGTCGAGCTCTGGCTCGCCGGCGCCGTCCGCCGCGCCGCGGCCGACGCCGAATTCGGCGTCCATAGCTGGGCCGACGAAACCGGCCGCGAAGCCAACGACTATCCCGCCGACGACCCGGTGCATGCCGAATATCTGAGCTATTACCGCGAAATGGGCATGGACGACGCGAAGGCTCGCGCCTTTTATGCGCTCACCAATGCGACGCCGTTCGACGACGTCCGCTACCTGACCCGCGCCGACATGGCGCGCTTCGTGACGCTGAACTGATCGTCGCCATTCCCCTGCGAAAGGCGACGTGTTTTAGGGTTGCAACTCACCCCGGCCTTTCCCACATCGCCTGCCATGACAGGGCGCAGCCTCTACCAGCGATTGCGATCGAACGCGCAGGTCCGCACCCTCCTGTTCTGCGCCGGGGTGCTGCTGATCGTCGCCGGGGTGATCATCGCCCCGCTGCCCGGCCCCGGCTTCGTCATCCTGTCCCCGGTCGGGCTGATGCTCTGCCTTCAGAACAGCGCCTGGGCAAAGCGCCGCTACGTCCGCTTCAAACGGCGCCATCCGCGCTACGGCGACTGGACCGACCGGGTGATGCGCCGCGTCAGCGCCGCGCGCCGCCGCGCCCGCGACCGGATCGAGGATATCCTCGATGACGATTGATCGCGGAACACGATCGGGGACGATTGACTTTGTCCCGAATCCCGCTTATCCGCGCCCCCGACAGTGGCCGCCCACGCTTGGCGGCCCTTTTCTGTTGCAGCATTTGACGAGATCTAGGGAAAACCGCGATGAAGCGCACCTATCAACCGAGCCGCCTCGTGCGCAAGCGCCGTCACGGCTTCCGCGCCCGCAAGGCGACCGTCGGCGGCCGCAAGGTCCTCGCCGCCCGTCGCGCACGCGGTCGCGCGAAGCTGTCGGCCTAAGCGCCGACGCTTCGTCGCCAAGCCTGGAGGGATCTGGGCTGGTGCGAACGCTTTCCAAACGCAGCGAATTTCTGGCCGCGAACCGCGGCCTTCGCTTTCCCATGCCCGGCTTCGTCCTCCTCGTCCGCCCGCGCGGCGACGATGACGCTGTGCCAGGCATCGGCTTTACCGTCAGCAAGAAGGTCGGCAATTCGGTCACCCGCAACCGGATGAAGCGGCGGTTTCGCAAACTGGCCCGCGCCGCGCTGCCCGAATCGGGAATTGCCGGCGCCGATCATGTGCTGATCGGCCGACCGGGCGGGAATGCCATCGCCTTTGCCGAACTGGCGGGCCATCTCGAATCGGCGCTGAAGCGCGCGGCGAAGAAGCTCGCGAAATGACCGGCTGTCCTACATTGCTTCGCTGGCATAAGATTTCGGCATGAGGATATTTCCGTCCGTGTCGAACATGCGAATTGCGAGTGAAGTTGCGCAGTTTTCCGGGCCTTTCGCATGATCGCCCGCCTGCTCATCCTGATCGCGCGTGGCTGGCAGCTCGGCCCGTCGCGCATCCTGCCGCCGACCTGCCGCTATGCACCGTCGTGCAGCGAATATGCGATCGTCGCGCTGAAGCGCCATGGTGCGATCAAGGGTGGCTGGCTGGCGACAAAGCGGCTATTGCGCTGCCACCCTTGGGGGGGCCATGGTTACGACCCGGTGCCGTAAGGCGTCCTTTCCCGACATTTTGAGACGAAGAGAGACCGAACAGCGTGGACGACAAGCGTAACTGGATCACGGCAATCTTGCTGTCGGCGGCCATCCTGCTCGGCTGGAACTTCGTCTCGCAGAAATTCTTGCCCACCCCGCCGAAGCCCGATGTGACGAAGACCCTCGCAGGCGCGGACGGGGCGGCCAATCCGGCGGTGCCCGCGCAGCCCGGAACTCCCGCGGCACCTGCGGCGGCGGCGCCAACGGTCCAGACGGCCGTTCCGGTGGAAACGGCGCTCGCCTCGGGCAACCGGGTCGCGATAGAAACCCCGGCATTGTCGGGATCGATCAGCCTCGTCGGCGCGCGGATCGACGACATCACGCTCACCAAATACCGCCAGACGATCAAGAAGGATTCGCCCCCCGTCCGGCTCTTCGCGCCCGCGAACACCAAGGCCGCCTATTTCGCCAGCGTCGGCTGGTCGGCGCAGGGCATCGAGGTTCCGGGGCCGGCCACCGTCTGGACCGCGAGCGGCGCCAAACTGACCCCGGCCACCCCCGTAACGCTGAGCTGGGCGAACGGCACCGGGCAAAGCTTTCGCATCGAATACAGCATCGACGACGACTATTTGATCACGGCGAAGCAAACCGTCGCTAACGCAGGCGCAACGCCCGTGGCCGTTCAAAGCGACGCCTTTATCATTCGCGGAGGTCGACCGACTCACCCCGAAGACCACGACACCACCACTATCCATTCGGGTCCGACCGGACTTCTGGACAGTAAATCGAATTTCACCAATTATGATGAGATTGAAAAGGCCGACAACGGTTTGATGAATTTCAAGTCAGTCGGCTGGATCGGGTTTACCGACAAATACTGGCTCTCAGCGATCGTCCCTGCAGAAAGCCAAAGGGCATCTGGCTTTTTCAAATCGCTGCCAAACAAGGGCTTTCAGGCGTTCTTCTCAAGCGGACTCAACCAGATTGCACCGGGCCGTCAAATCACGACAACCAGCCGCGTCTTCGTCGGTGCCAAAGAAGTTTCCACCCTTCAGCGGTACGAGAAGGATCTTAACATCCCTCGCCTTTCAAATGCGATTGACTGGGGCTGGTTCGAATTTTTTGAGGTACCGATCTTCAAGCTGCTCGACTGGCTGTTCCATCAGGTCGGCAATTTCGGCGTCGCGATCATGCTGCTGACGGTGATCATCCGCGCGCTGATGTTCCCGGTCGCGCAGCGCCAGTTCCATTCGATGGCGCAGATGCGCCTCGTTCAGCCCAAGATGAAGGCGCTGCAGGAACGCTACAAGGACGACAAGCCGCGCCAGCAACAGGAGCTCATGAAGCTCTACAAGGATGAGAAGATCAATCCGCTCGCAGGCTGCCTGCCGATCGTCCTCCAGATTCCGATCTTCTATGCGCTCTACAAGGTGCTGATGCTGACGATCGAAATGCGCCACCAGCCCTTCGTGCTGTGGATCAGGGATCTGTCGGCGCCCGATCCGGCGCATTTCCTCAACCTGTTCGGCCTCTTGAATTTCACGCCGCCGTCGCTGCTCGCCCTCGGGCCGCTCGCGCTGATCCTCGGCGTCACCATGTTCCTGCAGTTCCGCCTCAACCCGCAGGCGACCGACCCGGTGCAGCAGCAGGTGTTCAAGATCATGCCGTGGCTGTTCATGTTCATCATGGCGCCCTTCGCGGCGGGCCTGCTGCTCTACTGGATCACCAACAACTGCCTGTCGATCGCGCAGCAGCAGTTCATGTACCGCAAGTTCCCGCAGCTTCGGGCGGCGCCGGTCAAGTGATCCCTTCCCCTTCCCTCGTCATTCCCGCGCAAGCGGGAACCCAGAGCGTGAAAGCGCGGACTTCGGCGGCATCCGCTGGGTCCCCGCTTGCGCGGGGATGACGAAGATGGATGAGGTCGACCCCACGCTCCCCGAACGCGCGCGCAAGCTGTTCGCGGGCCCGATCGCCTTCCTGAAATCGGCGCCCGCGCTCCAGCACCTGCCCGCGCCTTCGGTGCCCGAGATCGCCTTCGCGGGCCGCTCGAACGTCGGCAAATCCTCGCTGCTCAACGCGCTGACCAACCGCAACGGCCTCGCGCGCACCTCGGTGACCCCGGGGCGGACGCAGGAACTCAACTATTTCGACGTCGGCGCGCCCCTGGTGTTCCGGCTCGTCGACATGCCCGGCTACGGCTTTGCCAAGGCGCCGAAGGATGTCGTCAAGAAATGGCGCTTTCTGGTGAACGATTACCTCCGCGGCCGGCAGGTGCTCAAGCGCACGCTGGTGCTGATCGACAGCCGCCACGGCATCAAGGACGTCGACCGCGAGGTGCTCGAAATGCTCGACACCGCGGCGGTCAGCTATCGCCTCGTGCTCACCAAGGCCGACAAGGTCAAGGCGAGCGACCTCACCGCCATCCACGCCGCGACCGAGGCCGAGGCGCGCAAGCACCCCGCCGCGCACCCTGAGGTGATCGCGACGAGCAGCGAGAAAGGCCTAGGAATCGCAGAGTTGCGCACCGCGGTGCTGGAAGCGGTGGAAAGCTAATCTCTCCCCTCCCGCTTGCGGGAGGGGCCGGGGGAGGGCATGTTAAAGGGATTCCGGGCCGAAACAGGCCCTCCCCTAGCCCCTCCCGCAAGCGGGAGGGGAAACCGGAGAGCGCATGAAACTGTTCATCGGCAACAAGGCCTATTCGAGCTGGAGCCTGCGCGGCTGGCTCGCGGCGCGGCACAGCGGGTTGCCCTTCGAGGAAGTCGCCGTCCCGCTCTATGACGAGGACTGGTCGAACCGGCGCGAGGGCGACGAGTTCGCGCCGTCGGGCGGCAAGGTGCCTATCCTGTGGGACGGCGCCGACACCGTGGTCTGGGACAGCCTGGCGATCATCGACTATCTCAACGAAAAGACCGGCGGTACCCGCGGCTATTGGCCCGACGATATGGCCGCGCGGGCGATGGCACGCTCGATGGCGGCCGAAATGCATTCGAGCTTCGCGGCGCTCCGCCGCGATTGCAGCATGAACATCCGCCGCATCTATCCCGCCGCCGAACTCGCGCCCGACGTCCAGGCCGACGTCATCCGCATCATGCAGATCTGGGCCGAGGCGCGTGCGCGCTTCGGCGGCGAGGGCGATTATCTGTTCGGCGACTGGTCGGCCGCCGACATGATGTTCGCGCCCGTCGTCACCCGCTTCGTCACTTACTCGATCGCGCTCCCGCGCTTCGCCATCCCCTATTGCCAGGCGGTGATCAGCCACCCGCACATGCAGGAATGGATCGGCGGCGCGCAGGCCGAGGACTGGGTGATCGAGGCGTTCGAGGGACCGGCCGAGGGTTGAGGCGAACGACGGCGGTCGATCGGTTGCGAACCTTTCACGTCTCGTCACCCCAAAGCAAACGTCAGCGGCGGGGATAATCCTGGGGATAAAGCTGTGGATCAGCCGTTGAGGCTGCGCCGGATCGCCGCAATCTCGGCGTCGAGTTCGCTGTCGTGGACGCGAAGCGCCTCGACCGTGCGCACCGCGTGGATCACCGTCGAATGATCGCGCCCGCCGAAGCGGCGGCCGATCTCGGGATAGGAGCGCGGCGTCAGTTCCTTTGCCAGATACATGGCGACCTGACGCGGGCGCGCGATCGCGCGGACGCGGCGCTTCGACGCCATTTCGGCCTTGTCGAGCCGGTAGTGCGCGCAGACCGCGCGCTGAATCTCGTCGATCGTGATCCGCGGGCGCGCGCTGCGGACATTTTCCGCAAGCCGGTCCTCGGCCAGCGTGAGGTCGATCACCGTCCCGGTGAGCGCCGCATAAGCGAGCAGCTTGTTGAGCGCGCCTTCGAGCTCGCGGATGTTGCGGGTGAAATGCTTGACCAGATAAGCGACGACCGGATCGGGTACCTCGACCATCGGCATCGCGGCGAGCCGCTGACGGATGATCCGTTCGCGCAGATCGTCTTCGGGCGCCTCGATATCGGCGACGAGTCCGCCCGACAGCCGCGACAGCAGGCGCGCCTCGACCCCGTCGAGCATCGCGGGCGGGCGGTCGGCGGTGACGACGAGGCGCTTGCCCGCGGTCATCAGGTCGTCGATCGTGTGGAGCAGTTCTTCCTGGGTCGAATTCTTGCCGATCACGAACTGCAGATCGTCGAGCAGCAGCAGGTCGGCGGCGCGCAGCCGCGCCTTGAACGCCATCATGTCGCCGCCGCGCATCGCGCCGACGAATTCGAGCATGAACTTCTCGGCCGACATCAGGATGATCGTCGCGGTCGGATGCGCCGCGGCATAATCTTGCGCGATCGCCTGCAAGAGGTGCGTCTTGCCCTGCCCGGTCCCCGAGCAGAGATAGAGCGGGTTGAACTGCGGCGTCTCGACCATCGCCATGCGGCGCGCGGCGTTGGCGGCGAGGATGTTCGAGCGCGCGACGACGAAGCGGTCGAACGACAGGCGCGGATCGAAGCCGAGCAAAGCAGGGTTGGCGGCGACGGGCTGCGGCGGCTCGAACGCCGGCAGCGGCTGCGTCGCCAGCGTCTCGGCGCGGGCGGCCGCGGCGGCTCCGCCGCGCACGGTCACGCCGCGTACGGCGGGCAGATGCTGGCGCCATGCGAGTTCGAGCCGGTCGCCGAAGCGTTCGTTGATCCAGTTCGCCGAAAAGCGGCTCTGCGTCTCGAGCGTCACAACGCCCGACAGGGTGCAATAATCGGCAAAGCGGACAGGCTTCAGCCAATGGTCGAAGGTACGCGCGCCGAGATCGCGGCGCAGGCCTTCGGCGACGCGCGGCCAGAGCGTAGCGGCTTCTCCGCTCACTGCTCCGTTCCTTGCGTCCATGCCATGCCGATCCCCGCCTTGTATCACGCCGTGCCGCCCCCTCGCTGCCCCCGTTCGGTTCCTCGCGCGGCCGGTCACACGCAAATTCGTCGCTGCCTGCGTCAGGACGCAAACATT